>DBOG01000042.1:112523-134667 GCA_002299915.1 Proteobacteria bacterium UBA652
CGCCACATTTTCCTTCTTCCATCTTTTCCTGCATTTCAGCGCCACACTTAGCTTCGCCTGCTTTATCTTCCATTTCAGCACCACATTTTGCTTCACCAGCTTTGTCTTCCATATCTGCACCACATGAAGCTTCCGTATCTTTTGCCTTATCACCGCCACAACTACCTTCACTATCTTTTGGCATATTACCACCACAATTACCTTCTGCTAGCTGCATATAGCCGCTTGATAATTCTGCTGTTTTAAATGGGCTTGCATCGGCACTCGCTATGGTTGGGCTCAATGCCAAGCCTGCTGTTAATGTTACTACTGCTAAACTCAGTGTTGTTTGTTTCGTTTTCATTGGTCTTATTCCTTTTCATCTAATTTAATGAGGTTATAAAATAGACCAGCCAATATCAGCCAATATCAGCCAATCTTGCTAACATAGACACAACATAAGCCAATTTGTTACACGACAATTAAAAAAAACACGTGATTTCATCAAATAAAAATGAAAAACAGCTTGTCAAACAACTGCTAGCGGGCGATCCTGCTGCATTTGAATCGCTTGTGGGCGACTATCAAAACCTGATGATTTCTGTCGCCAGAGCGATTATTGGTGAAGCCTTTGCAGATGAAGTGGTGCAGGATGCTTGGATGTCAGCGATCAAAGCATTGCCCAAATTTGAAAGCCGCTCTAGTTTAAAAACGTGGCTGCTCCATATTGTCAGCAATGGTGCAAAAAGCCGCTTGCGGCGTGAGAAGCGTCAGCTCTCTTTAGATGATGGTTGGCAATCTGAATCCAGTGACAAATTTGATGGCAGAGGCCACCGTTATGATGATGTTCTTCCTTGGGAAGATGATACACCAGAAGCCTTGCTTGCCAATCAAGAGCTAAGCCAAATAATTGAGGCTTGCTTCCAACAATTGCCCGCATTACAGCGTGCTGCGTTAACCTTATATGATATGGAAGGTGTTAAAATGGCCGAGGTATGTAACATTCTGGATATCTCTGCGTCTAATGCTAGGGTATTGTTGCATCGTGCAAGAACAACGCTACACCATACTATTGAACAATATCGGAACCCTAAGTAAATGGCTCAATGTAAAGACATCGCCGAAGAAGCAAATCAATATATTGATGGCGATCTGCCATTAAGGCGTCGTATTAGCTTATATTTTCACTTAGTTGTCTGTAAGTGTTGTCGCGTTTATCTCGACCAAATGCGCGACACCATTCGAGCGGTTACTGTGTTTAAGCCAAAAGAAGCAATTAACCAAGATATTAAAAGCCTGGCACAACGCCTGCGGGAAGAATCACAAAAATAGCGCGCGCTCATAGTGAGCGCGCTCGCTAAGCGCTAACCTAGTACCGCATTGATGGTACAAATCACGTCTTGAATATCAATGATACCATCCACATCTGTATTGCAATTCGCCGCTTCGGTAGTTGCTTCGCTTCCAAGTATTATATTAATAATAAAAATCACATCTTTAATATCGACGACAGCATCATCATTTGCATCACCAGTTAAACTCAGGCTGCTCGCCGTCGTTTTAATTGCATTCTCATCTCCTGTCGCAGAACCATCACCCTGATCGTTAATGGCCACTGCACTTGGCTGTGCGATGATGGTGTGTGTTAGCCTGAATTGCGGTGCGATCGTGGGGGTTTCTGTGCCACCAGCTGCAAAAGTATTGTTTTGCACGGTAATATTTTCAACATAGCCATGGCCTTCATTGGCGTCATCGGTATTATTTGGATCACAGTTGATTGGGGGATTGGCATTTTTGTAGCCCCGCCCTGCATAGCCTCCAATCACTAAATCACCAAAGTGACTATCTGTTGCCGTATTATTTTCCAGTAGAATATGTGAGGATGTTAGGCAATTTTCCGCACCAATTTCATAGCCCCATGCTGCATTTGTCACTTGATTTCCCGTGATCCGAATATGATGTCCTCCATCCACATAAATAGCCGCCGCCCAGCTATGCTGATTACCATATGCTGGGTTATCAAGTGTGCTCATTGTTTCGACGGTATTGTTTTCAATAAAGCCGTAGCGTGCTGCATCTACCTCACTTGGAAATTTCTTACCGCCGATGGTTTGCGTTCCTGCTATACCCTCACCACCGATGGCATCAATCGCAATATTATTTACATCATGAACATGGTTTGCCTTAATTTCCCAGTTTGTAACATTACCATTGATAACAATACTTTCACTTGAGCCTGTTTTCATATCATAGACTTCGTTGCCTTCGATAATTATATCTGTTATGGCTAATACTTCTGTCTCTCCTTCGCCATATACCACAATCCCATGTGCGTTATCATCGCCCACTTTAAAATCATGGATCTTATTGTTCAAAATAGCAATATGAGAAATATTTTCACCATCGACTTGGATCCCTGCAATAAAACTATTTGCCTGATGTCCCTGTAATTCAAGCCCTTCGATGACAACTTCATGGGTATCACTTTGTATCTCAAGAAAGGAGCCATTACCACTGGCCGTTAATATAACGCCTGGCATGCCCTGTAATTTAGTTTTAGACCGAGTGATCACCAGAGGCAAATCTGTTGGTACTTGCGCCACTTCAACAACACAATACTGATCCGCACCCACCACAGCATCACAGGAGGAAATCGCTGCTGCTAAGGTATCGCCAGCAACCACACCTGCAGTATTTGAAAAACCACTCATCCAACTTCGTTCGGGTCTATGGCTGTCATTCAGTAGGGAGTCGCTTCCCCAATCAACCGCCTGAGCACTGTTAAACCCCACCAATACGAGCCCTGAAATCAGTATAACTTTACACATATTTACTTCCTTATTTTTTATGCTCTCCATTTTTGCTGCTTTACTTTTTATGTTCCCGCTTCGGCCCGATTTGATGTTGTTCTTTCCATTCATCATAAGGCATGCCATACACCGCTTCTCGTGCCTCGGCATAATCCATCGTCACTCCTTTATCTTCTGCCGCTGCTAACATCCATTTAGACAGACAATTACGGCAAAATCCAGCTAGCTCCATAATATCGATATTTTGCACATCCGTTCTATTTTGTAAATGACTGACTAACCGTCTAAAAGCAGCCGCTTCAAGTTCTAACTGTGTTTGTGAATCAAATTCAGATATTTTCATGTTTGTCTTCTTTAATTTATGGGAAGTTAATCGGTATCGCTTTAAGTGCTTTCGGTACAGAAAAAACAACGTTTTCTTCTTCGCCTTGATATTCAACTACTTCGTTGACACCCAGAGATTGCAGTTTAGCCACCACATCAGCCACTAAGACTTCGGGAGCAGAAGCACCTGCAGTAACCCCAATGTTCTGCTTGTTTTCTAACCATACAGGGTCAATTCCCTCTGCATTATCAACTAAATAAGCAGTGGTGTTTAACTTCTCGGACAGTTCTCGTAAGCGATTGGAATTAGAGCTGTTTACCGAACCAACAACAAACACAATATCACATTCTTCAGCCAATATTTTTACCGCATCTTGCCTGTTTTGTGTGGCATAACAAATATCATCTTTGCGGGGGCCAAGAATAGCAGGGAACCGAGATTTTAATGCGCTAATAACCGACAAGGTATCATCAACAGAGAGTGTTGTTTGGGTCACAAAGCCCAAGTTATCAGGCTGCCTGACACTGAGGTTCATCACATCTTCTGCGGTTTCAACCAAATACATTTGACCTGTTTCTGCTTGATATTGCCCCATCGTGCCTTCTACTTCAGGGTGCCCTGCATGACCAATTAGAATGCATTCGCGATCTGCCTTTTCATGTCGCGCAACTTCTATATGTACTTTTGTGACCAAGGGGCAAGTCGCATCAAACACTTTTAATCCACGAAGCTTCCCTTTCACTTGCACCGATTTTGAGACGCCATGTGCACTGAAAATAACCGTGCTATTATCAGGTACTTCATCTAACTCTTTAACAAACACAGCCCCTTTGTCTCGCAAGCCATCGACCACAAATTTATTATGCACCACCTCATGGCGTACATACACTGGGGCACCAAATAACTCTAGTGAACGTTCTACGATCTCAATTGCGCGATCAACACCAGCACAAAACCCCCGAGGATTAGCTAATAATAGTTTCATTGAATAAAGGCTTAAATAACAGCTTTAGGATATGAACCTAAGACACGGCAAATCGCAGATTGTTCCACTAATTGTGCTAATGCAGTGGCAACAATAGGATCTTCTTGATGACCATCGATATCAATAAAGAACACATATTCCCAGATACCCGTACGTGCTGGCCGTGATTCAATTCGGCTCATACTAATACCATTATCTGCTAACGGTTTAAGTAATGTTTGTAATGCGCCTGATTCGTTTTTAGTAGAGACCAGTAATGCTGTTTTATCTTCGCCTGTCATCGGTACAGATTGATGGCCAACCACCAAGAATCGGGTTGTATTATTGGCTTCATCCTCAATGTGTTTTGCAACAGCGGATAAACCATAAATTTCTGCCGCACGATCGCCAGCAATGGCCGCGCTATTTGGTGTTTCAGCAACCAACCTGGCCGCTTCAGAATTACTGCTCACCGCTATTTGTTCACAGTCCGCCATATTATCTTGCAACCAATGTCGGCATTGCGCCAATGCTTGTGGGTGCGCATAAATTTTTTGGATCGCTTTGTTATCAGTTTCTTTGCTCAGTAAATAATGATGGATCCGTAAACTCACTTCACCATTAATTTTTAACGGTGAATCAATAAACCGATCTAAAGTATGCGAGACCACACCTTCCGTTGAGTTTTCAACGGGCACCATCCCATAATGGCTATTACCAACTTCAACGGCATGAAATACGTCTGCAATGGTAGGATATGCGTTGAGCCTTACTGAACCGCCAAATTGTTTTAGCCCTGCCGCTTGAGTGAAGGATCCTTCTGGTCCCAAATAGGCCACTTCAATCGGCTTTTCTGCCGCCAAACAGGCCGACATGATTTCACGAAAAAGTCGTGCCATTTCTGCATCGGGTAAATCGCCACTATTACGAGCAATCACATCCCTTAGAACATTAGCTTCGCGGGCGGGCCGATAAAAATCTGCTTCTTGATCACCGGAAGCAATCTTGACCTTAGCAACTTCCAATGCCAATGCCGCTCGCTCACTAATCAATGTCTGGATCTGCTTATCCAAACCATCAATCTTCTCACGTACGGCAGTTAAGGAGGTCTCTTTTTCCATATTATTACCCGTGGTGATGGCGACTATTATTCATCGTCACCAGACGCCTCGGTTGTTACCTCATCAGCTGAGGATTCAGCACCGTCTTCACTTTCATCAAACTCATCATCGTCCCCCTCTTCTTCAAGCACCCGTTCAAGACCGACTAATTTCTCTTTTTTCGTTAGATTAATCAGTTTAACACCTTGTGTGTTACGTCCTACTTGAGATACATCACGTACCGGTGTCCGCACGAGCGTACCACCATCGGTAATCAACATAATTTGATTTTCTTCTAGTACTTGCACTGCACCCACCACACACCCGTTACGGTCTGATGTTTTAATTGAAATAATGCCCTGGCCTCCGCGACCTTGTACTCGGTATTCTTCTAGTACAGTACGTTTACCAAAGCCAAATTCAGTTGCCGTTAAGATAGCGCCATCTTCTTCACCTGCGATGATGAGTGAAATTACTTCATCACCTTCTGCTAAGCGAATACCGCGCACACCTCGCGATACACGGCCCATTGAGCGGACATCTGTTTCAGAGAAACGAATCACCTTGCCAGTTGAACTAAACAACATAATATCAGCATGACCATCCGTCACGGCGACGCCCACCAATTGATCGCCTTCTTTCAAATCTAACGCAATAATTCCATTGGCACGTGGGCGAGAATAATCAACTAATGGCGTTTTCTTGACTGTGCCCGAGGCGGTCGCCATAAAGATATAATGTTCACCATCAAAATCACGCACTGGCATCACTGCTGTAATTGTTTCACCTTCATCTAATGGTAATAAATTAACAATTGGCTTACCGCGTGCAGCACGGCCGCCTTGTGGCAATTCATATACTTTCTTCCAATACACCTGGCCTTGGCTTGAGAAGCACAGTAAGGTGTCATGCGTATTGGCAATAAACAAATGCTCGATGAAATCTTCATCTTTCATATTGGTGGCAGATTTACCTTTACCGCCACGGCGTTGCGCACGATAAGTATCTAGCTGCTGGGTTTTCGCATAGCCCGCATGCGATAAGGTAACAACCATTTCTTCTTCTGTGATCAAATCTTCTAGGGTTAAGTCAACGTGTGATGCTAATATTTCAGTGCGGCGCTCATCGCCATATTCGTCTTTGATAGCGACTAATTCTTCACGAATCACTGCCATCAAATTATCTGGGTCTCCTAATATCGCTAACAACTCGCCAATCGCTTCTAATACTTCACGATATTCATCCAGGATCTTATCTTGCTCTAAACCGGTGAGGCGATGCAAGCGCATTTCTAAAATAGCTTGCGCTTGAACACTTGAAAGGTAATAATCCCCTTCAATGAGGCCGCGACCTTCCTCAAGATCTTCTGGGCGTGACGCTTCTGCCCCAGCGGCCCCGAGCATCTCGATAATCATGCCTGATTCCCAACCTTTCGCCAGCAACCCTGCTTTCGCTTCCGCGGGGTTAGCTGAGGCCTTGATAAGTTCAATCACCTCATCAATGTTCGCCAGCGCTGTCGCCAATCCTTCTAAAATATGGGCGCGATCACGTGCTTTGCGTAATTCATAAATACAACGGCGCGTCACCACTTCACGGCGATGACGAATAAAGGCTTCTAAAATATCTTTTAAGCCTAATAAACGCGGCTGACCATCAACAACAGCCACCATATTGATCCCAAATACAGTTTGCATCTGGGTCTGTTTGTATAGGTTATTTAACACAACTTCAGGTACTTCACCCCGTTTAAGTTCCACCACCATCCGCATGCCATCTTTATCAGATTCATCACGCAGGCCGGAAATACCCTCTATCTTTTTATCTTTCACCAACTCCGCTATTTTCTCAAGTAAACGTGCTTTGTTTACTTGATAAGGCAATTCGATCACGACAATGCTTTGGCGACCCATTGATTCATTGGTCTCAATTTCTGCTCGCGCACGCATATGAACCCGACCACGCCCTGTGCGATAGGCTTCAGCCATCCCATACGCGCCATTAATCAGTGCCGCTGTTGGGAAATCAGGGCCAGGCACATATTGCATCAAGTCGCTGATTTCCAAGCTGGCATCATCAATTAACGCGATACAGGCATTCAAAATTTCAGTCAGATTATGTGGCGGGATATTGGTCGCCATCCCGACCGCTATACCAGAAGATCCATTAACCAATAAGGCTGGAAATTTTGTAGGTAAGACTGATGGTTCATGCTCTGATTCATCATAGTTGGGGGTAAAGTCGACCGTCTCTTTATCCAAATCGGCCAGCATTTCATGCGCAATTTTTGCCATCCGCACTTCAGTATACCGCATCGCTGCAGGCGGATCCCCATCCACTGACCCAAAGTTCCCCTGCCCATCTACGAGCATATAACGCATCGAAAAGGGCTGTGCCATCCGCACCATGGTGTCATATACCGCAGTATCACCATGCGGATGATATTTACCGATAACATCACCGACAATACGTGCTGACTTTTTGTATGAACCATTCCAATTATTACTAAGCTCACGCATCGCATATAACACGCGTCGATGAACAGGCTTCAAGCCATCGCGCACATCTGGCAACGCACGCCCAACAATAACACTCATCGCATAATCCAAATAGGATTGCTTCATCTCCTCTTCAATACTGATGGAGTCTATCTCTAAAGGATTCTCTTCGCTCATGTATGGTTCTCTATTGGGTCATAAAATAAACGCTTTTAGCAAGCATCAAATTCAAACCCTAATGTTAACACGTCAAGCCTGTTTTTGCACCCTTTTGTCACTTATCCTTCCCCTACCTTTACTTTTGAAAATAATCGCTTAAATTGACCTCCAAGGCGATTAAGGTTTTCATCAATGCCTGTCGCCACCCTGTTACCACTGCTGGCGGTGTCATTTCAGCGATATTTACGGACACATGCAAGCCAGATTCTACTAACCCTTCATCTTCTGGCGCAGTTGTAGATCGGAAAAAAAACTGCATTTCCAATATTGCTGCGGGTGAAAAATTGCTCCGAGCTTCGCCATAAAAGGCAGTTACCGCCGTTTCCAACACCCAATCTGTTGTGCTACTTTCATCAGCTATCACCTGGCTAAATAAGCCGCTTGCTATCAACCAATTTTCTAGTTGTTGCTGCAATATCTCGTTGGGTGGCGTTAAAAACTGATGATCAACTTGAGGCATATAGCTTGAATCAGCTGTGCGAAACACAATTTGCTGCCCCCGAAATTTTGAGGTCATTCGTAAAGGCGCGATCCGCAGTGTTGGTGCATTAATTACGATTTCCTCACGTTCACCACGATCAACCTCCAACACATAATAATGTGGCTGAGTCGTTTGTTCAGAACTATCTCCTCCACGCCAGATTGCACAGCCCATCAGCATACTGGCTATCAAAACAATCGCAAAAAATCGTAACATCTCGCATCCCATCCTTATATAATGAGGCCTATTATGACAATATCTAATGATGATAAACAGCAGCGTCACCAACGCCGGATGCAAAAACAAAAAGAATTGGTGGATAACCATATTGCCGAAGCGAGCAAAGACAAAGGCTTATTACTGGTTAACACGGGAAATGGCAAAGGTAAAAGCTCATCTGGTTTTGGCATGGTTGCCCGTGCTTTAGGGCATGGTATGCGCGTGGCAGTCGTGCAATTTATTAAAGGCACCATTCCAACCGGTGAGGAGCACTTTTTTCGCCGCTTCCCTGACGAAGTGCAATATTATGTTGTCGGTGATGGCTTTACTTGGGATACCCAAGATCGTACACAAGATATCGCATCTGCCGAAGCAGGTTGGAAAATTTGCCAGCAATTATTACAAGATCACACGGTTGATCTGATTTTACTAGACGAAATTAATATCGTCCTCAAAATGCAGTATTTGGATAGTGATTTGGTTCTCGCGGACATTGCCAACCGTCCCCCCATGCAACACGTTATTATGACGGGGCGTGGCGCACCAAAAACAGCAATCGAGGCGGCGGACACAGTCAGCAAAATTGAGGATGTAAAACATGCTTTTCAAGCGGGAATTCAGGCACAGCGTGGGATAGAGTTATAGCAATCAAATTCTAGCAAAAGTTACCCACAGAATCTGTGGATAACTTTGTGGTTAACTTTATTATCTCTGGTGTTCCCCTTGTGAAATAAAGCATCAGACACTGATTGGTTAAAAACTAACCACCCAACAATAACCATAAAAATCAAATAGTTAGAAATCACTTTATGAAAAACAAAGACTTGCAATCGCTTTGTAACAGTTTTATCATATAGCCGCACTAAGTCAGTGCATAACTATTATTTCTAGCCCCGTTAATGGAGACCAATTGGAATGCGGTTTACAGAAAAGTCAAGCTAAATTTTACCGTTTTGTACAAAAAATTAGATTAATCTATAAGCGTATTTTCAGCCACTTCAAGCGGATAGCACGCAAGCATTAATTCCTCATTTTCCAAGCTAACCACCACATGACCTCCCTCACTCAATTTCCCAAATAAAAGTTCATCTGCGAGAGGGTGTTTTATCTTGTCTTGTACCAGCCTTGCCATTGGTCTTGCACCCATTTGCACATCATAGCCATGTTTTGCCAACCATCCTCGGGCTGCCGTATCGACTTCAAGCGTCACCTGCTTATCTTGTAATAACAATTCTAATTCTACTACCGCCTTATCTGCCACGCGCAGGATAGCGTCACTCGATAATGGTTTAAACTGAATAATGCTATCTAGACGATTACGAAACTCTGGGCTAAAGGCGCGTTTGATGGCTTCCATACCATCTGTTGCATGGTTTTGCTCGGTAAATCCCATTGAACCTCGTGCCATATCTTGGGCACCGGCATTACTGGTCATCACCAGGATCACATTGCGGAAGTCAGCCTTACGACCATTATTATCCGTTAAGGTACCATGGTCCATCACTTGTAACAGCAAATTAAAGACATCTGGATGGGCTTTTTCAATTTCATCTAATAATAAGACGGCATGCGGTTGTTTAGTCACTGCCTCGGTCAATAAACCGCCTTGGTCATAGCCCACATAACCAGGTGGCGCGCCAATCAAACGAGACACGGTGTGTGCTTCCATATATTCTGACATATCAAAGCGAATCAGTTCGACGCCTAAATTAAACGCCAATTGACGGGTGACTTCTGTTTTACCCACTCCAGTTGGACCAGAAAATAAGAAGGCACCCACCGGCCGTTCAGGACTGCCTAAGCCTGCTCTCGCCTGCTTAATCGCAGCACTCAAAGCACCAATTGCTTCATCTTGTCCAAAAATAACGTGTTTTAAATTTGTTTCCAAACTGCGTAAATTTGTTTTATCTGTATTCGATACATGTTTGGCTGGGATCCGAGCAATTTTGGCAACTATTTTCTGTACCTCTATCTCACTAATCTCGACTACTCGCTCAGCTTCAGGTAGGAGTTGTTGCGCTGCGCCCGCTTCATCTAATACATCAATCGCCTTATCAGGCAAGAACCGATCATTAATATGTCGACTCGCCAGCTCCGCAGCTTTATTAATCGCTTCATCAGAATAAATTACCTGATGGTGTGTTTCTAAATTGGGTTTTAATCCCCGTAAAATCTGAATGGTTTCATCAACGGAGGGCTCGGGAATATCAATTTTCTGAAAGCGACGCGTAAGCGCCCGATCATGTTCAAAGATCCCACGGTATTCTTGATAGGTTGTTGAGCCCATACACTTTAGGCTACCATTCGCAAGCATTGGCTTTAATAAATTAGACGCATCCATCGCACTGCTGCCTGCCGAACCTGCACCAATTAAGGTATGAATTTCATCAATAAATAACACCGCATGTTCAATTTCTTGCAGCTCACGTAGTAAAGTCTTTAATCGCTTCTCAAATTCACCTCGATATTTAGTGCCTGCAATCAAGGCGCCCATATCTAAGGAATAAATAGTCGCTTCCGATAAAATTTCAGGCACATCACCTTCAAAAATTCGCTTTGCCAAGCCTTCTGCCAAAGCGGTTTTACCAACCCCTGCCTCGCCGACAAATAAAGGGTTGTTTTTCCGCCGGCGACAGAGCACTTGTAATGTTCGCTCTATTTCATCTGCACGACCGATCAAGGGATCAATCTTGCCTTCTGCGGCCAGCACATTCAGATTCACTGTATATTTATCCAATGCAGTTTCAGACGCCGCTTGTTCGTCAGATTCAACCCCATCAATTTCAATTCGAATTTGTGCAATATCTTCATCAACAATCGCATGACTTATCGCATTCACCACATCTAATCGTGCAACATCTTGCTTGCTGAGTAAAAATACGGCTTGTGATTGCTGCTCTGAAAACAAGGCCACCAAGACGTTGGCTCCCGTCACTTCGCTACCACCTGATGATTGTACATGCATCACGGCACGTTGTAATACACGCTGAAAAGCCAAACTAGGCTGTGTTTCGCGCTCATCTTCTTCGCTAAGCGTTGGCATAGATTCCGCAATATAATCGGTTAGTTCCTGGCGCAATATATTCATATCAACATCGCAGGCTTTCAGCACTGCTACCGCATGTGCATTATCCAATAAGGCTAATAATAAGTGCTCTAGCGTTAAAAACTCATGCAAACGCTTACGAGCATAGCTAAATGCTTGGCTGAGTGCGAGTTCTAATGCTTCTTCTAACATTTATATTTCTTCCAATGTACACTGTAAAGGATGGCCATGCTGTTGCGCATAACTATTCGCTTGTTCTACTTTTGATTCTGCCACTTCAAAGCTATAGATGCCACAGCGTGCCCGCCCTGCCGTATGCACTTCCATCATCGTTTGCGTTGCCATCCCATCCGCCATACTAAACATATTTTTCAACACCTCGATCACAAAATCCATTGGCGTATAATCATCATTTAGCATCAGCACCTGATATTTAGAAGGCTCGGCCAAGGTAGGCTTTGCTGGCGCTGTTGAAACCTCGTCATTATGTGCCCAATCATCTTCGTATTCACTGCTCATATTGCTAGCTTAACTTGCTTTAACTGTTGCGTCTAATTGTGTTTTCAATGTACCATTTTCATACATTTCCATTACAATATCACAGCCACCCACCAATTCACCCTCAATAAAGAGTTGGGGAAAAGTAGGCCAATCGGCATAGTGAGGTAAATTTGCCCGCACATCTGGTTCAGCCAACACATCAACTGAAATGTAAGGCACATCACATGCCGTTAATGCTTGTGATGTACGGCTAGAGAAACCACATTGTGGAAAATCTGGTGTGCCTTTCATAAATAAGACAACCGAGTTGCCCTCGATAACGTCTTTTAATTGTGCCATGATGTCCATCTAGATACCTCTTTTTATAATAAATTTTAAGATTAAGTCTAATATCGGGCTGAATTGAAAAATTTCAAGTCAGGATGACTAAGAAGTGATGTCTAATAACCCTAAGACGCCTTCTAAACCACAATAGTTCAGCGCCGCATCTGCGGCGGCTTGTACTGTTGGTTTTGCGTGATAGGCAATGCTCAAACCTGCTTCATGCATCATCAATATATCATTTGCGCCATCACCCACCACAATTGTTTGGCTAGGTGCTATATCAAGCTCTTTACAGTGTGCCAGTAAAAAATCAGCCTTCGCCTGTGCACCACAAATATTGCCGACCACTTCACCTGTTAGCTTGCCATCTTTCTCGCCCAACACATTCGCCTGACAATAATCCAAATCTAAGCATTGCTGCAAGCGTTCAGTAAAAAAGGTAAACCCACCTGATACCAATGCGGTTTTAATCCCCTGTTTTTTCAACCCTGCCAACATCGTTTCAGCGCCTGGGTTCAGCTGCAAACGTTGCTCATATACTGTTTCAAGCGCACTGACTTCCAATCCTTTTAATAAGGCCACACGCTGACGCAAAGAGCTTTCAAAATCTATTTCACCACGCATCGCAGATTCTGTAATCGCAGATACGGCGGGTTTCAGATCTAAAAAGTCCGCAATTTCATCAACACACTCAATATTAATTAAGGTGGAATCCATATCCATCACTAATAACCGTACTTGCTGCGGATTAAAATCACCAGGCTGTAGATTAATATCAAATGAAGCAGCAGTTCTCCATGCTGTTAAATCTTCTGGCGTAGGCAGCTGTTCAAGCGCAATTTGTGCAAAATTAGATTTCCAAGATAACTCGCCAAGCACTTGATTAGCAATGTTATCCGCTGCTGAACTCGTTAATATATCACCCTGTAAAATCAGCTTTGGCATTTAAACTTTCGGCTTAACGGGTGCTGCCTTAAACCGTTCAACACTTGCCAACAATTCTGCTTTTGCCTCGTTTACATTATCCCAGCCTTCTAGTTTCACCCATTTATTCGGTTCAAGATCTTTATAGTGTTCAAAGAAATGCCCTAATTTGGCCAATAAACGCGGTGAGACATCACCAATATCTTGAATGTCGTCATACATCTTATCGAATGGTACTGCTAAAATCTTCGCATCACCCCCTGATTCATCCGTCATATTTAGCACGCCAACTGGCCGACATTTAATTACCGAACCACTCAATAAGGCATAGGGGCTAATCACGAGTACATCCACAGGATCGCCATCTTCAGATAAGGTATGGGGAACATAGCCATAATCACAGGGGTAAAACATTGCCGTATTCATAAAGCGATCAACAAATAACGCACCCGTTTCTTTATCTACTTCGTATTTAACGGGATCAGAGTGCGCAGGAATTTCAATAATAACATTTATGCTTTCAGGTAAATTGTCGCCAGAGCCGACACGGTCTAAATTCATAGTAAAACTCGCTTTAGGAAAAGCAACCTATTATACGCAAGCGATGAACGCACGTCATCTTCGCAAATGAAAAAGACACGAAAAACAAATCTTCTGTGCCTAGTATGCTACGAATTAAAATAAAATTTATTTGTGTTTGTTCTATTCTACTAAGGTGCTCATTAAATCAATCATAAATTCAACATCTTCTTGATCTAATGCAGTCCAAGATTGAATACCCAAGCTTTCCAATACACCTTTACCTTTTTCATCAGTATTCATATCAAGTAATGATTTCAGTAATTCTTCTTTTCTATCAGCCAACTTTGGGCCAACTAATAAGGCATGCTGAATAATTTGAATTTGACTGGTGACTAAAGGTCGCATCTGCTCTCGCACCATATTGGATAAGTCTTGGTAAGCCTCTTCAAGGAAAAAACCTACGTCAGCCGTACCCCGCATCAACTGCTTTGCTACCAACACATAACTATCACATGGTGTAATGTCAATATTGCTCGCATCTAAATCAGCAGGTTCCAGCATAATCATTCCCATCATATGTACATCTGGATCATCAGTTGTCGCCACTTTACTACCGGGTTTTAGATCTTCAACTGATTGAAATGCACTGTCAACACCTACAACAATCATCGCTTCATCTTGTTTTCCAGCAGGCTTGGCCAAGCCGGTGAAACCTTTATCTCGTACTAACATTGCTGCATCATAAGGGTTTGCATAAATTAAATCGACATTATCTGCTTGAATCGCATTACGTTGCTGATCAAAGCTATCATAAAGTTCAAAGTGGATACCCTCTGATAATTGGCGCTGCATCCAAGTATTAAATATTTGCCAACCTGCAATTTGAGAGGGACCAAAGTCAGGGCTTACTGTAAATTGAAAAGTCATAATTAAGTTCCTAAAACATAGTGGGATAAAGTGCAATGCATTCATCCACTTTTTTACGGGAGGGTTTGCGTCTAACCGAGGTATAACCTCTAACTTCCCCATCTCTAATATTGGCAATAACGGTGGCATACACCCAATAATAGGCGCCATCTTTACGTAGATTTTTCACATATCCCTGCCAGCGGTTACCGGATTTTACCGTATCCCATAAATCCTTAAATGCAGCTGGCGGCATATCTGGGTGGCGCAAAATATAATGCGGCTGACCCACTAATTCATCCTCAGTAAAGCCTGACATATCAATAAAAGATTGGTTAACATGGGTTATCACGCCGTTAGGATCGGTTGATGAAACAATCAATCTCCCTTCTGGGTAAGGCACTTCAACATCACTCACTAACACCTGTCTTTGTGAGCCATCAAAATAATGTAAAGCCCCCTCATTAACAGCGCCCTCTACTACATCTTCTTGTTTCATATCTTGCATAATATAATTCCCTCTTCTTCAATAAATAGACCGACGCTATTCTGGCTCTAGAGAAAGCAATAATGCTTCCACCAGCATCACTAGATCCACACGGTCTCGGGCATCCACCTCAAACACGGGGATTTGCCTAATCAAGTCGCCTAATTCTGTATGATAATCATCAATACTCGGCGAAGCTTTTTCATCTGTCTTGGTAATGCCGATAACCACACTTGTTTTGCCAATAAATTCACCAAAAGCCTGTAAAAATGACCGTATATCATCAAACGGATCTGGGTATGCATTACTCACTAACAACACCAATCCCAACCCTCCTTGGGATAAAATGTCCCACATAAAGTCAAATCGTTCTTGGCCTGGCGTACCATAAAGATGCACTCGCTCATTGTCGCTGATATTTAATACGCCATAATCCATCGCAACCGTCGTATTGGCCTTCATTATTTTTGTTTCATCACTCGCAATTTCGTCTGTATCGACCACATCAATATCGCTCAAGGCGCGAACAGCCGTACTCTTACCCGCGCCAACGGGACCTGAAATAATAATTTTATAATTCTTCATCTGTCTCATCCGTCCCTTTAAGATGTTCTAAAATACGAGAAAACAAACCACTCTTCTTGCGCTTAGTGACGCTGGCTGGTTTAGTTGTATCTGCCACATAGTAACTCTCACCGATGGCTTGGGTCGCAACATAAAAACTAAATACATCCCGCTGTGGGATATCAAGCACGCTTGCCGTATCAATCAAAGAAGTTGGCTGTTTCACCCATAATGCTGCTACTTGTGCTGCATGTGGAAAATTCCGCAGCCGCGTCATATTAGGCCAGCGCGCCAGTGCCACCGGTTTATTCAAATCCGTGGCTAATTCAAGCCGACATCTTGCAGCCCATATTGCTGTATCCCATAATAATTCTTTAATAGGATATTCCTTACCTACAATTGTCCCCCACGGCACCAATCGGCTAGATATGTTTGCTGATTCATCATAGATTGGCACACTAGAAAGTGCATATAGCTTTGAGTCACTTAGATTTATTTTTACTGTTTTCTTATCTGAGCTAAATATAAAAACAGCCTTGTCAATCGTCAGCCCTACCAATTCCTCTCCATCGTCTTGAATAGCAATTTTGGCTAAATAACCATATAAAAACTTACTCGAATCATAGCGGAGTTTTTCAACCTCTTTGGGATCTGACAAATCAACATCCGCCCTTTTATAAGGATAGGGAGATTTATATTTCAGACTGGACTCTACGGTTTCAGAAAACACTTCTATTCGACTTTCTGTGACTTCTGCCGCGGCAGCAGCAGATTCTGACGCTATTTCTGAGGCTGCAACCGCCGCTTCGGCTTCGTCCGCTTCTACAGAAGCCGCTGCCGTTGCTGCTGCCGCTATCTTTGCTGCAATAACTACATCTGCGGTTTCCTTGGCAACATTTGAACCCTCAATGGATGCAGCAGCGGCCACCTCAACAGATTCTCTTACCACTGATGCTACTGCGGCTTCCGCTTCTTCTGCCGCAGCACGCGCTTCTGTAGATTCGATGGCGGCTAAATCTGCCGCCGCCTCAGCCAGCGCTGCCACATCCGCTGCTCTTGTCCCTGCACTTTCAGCTAACGCCATTGTTGCTGTAACCGCTTCTTGATTTTCCGGCGCCCCTAACATAGATGCAAGCAATTTCTTAATCTCATTTAACTGATAAGGTTTTTTCAGCAAAGAAACATTGCTTAATTGTGGCGCACGTGTAAATTCCGTATCGAAAGACACTAAAATGGTGGGTAAATCAGGATGTTTATCGGTAAATGCTGTTAGTTGCGCATGGTCTTGAAAATTATCCAAATCTGCGATCAGAAGATCCGCTTGCTCCGAAATAATTTCATAAGCACCATCACATTCAAGCTGGAAAAAAGATTTCAACTTCTCCTCTCTCCAACCACTCAATGAGATAACTTTAATTTTGGCAGGCTCACGCATCATAATTTGTGCCACTCTGACCTATTATAGCAATGATTCCATTAGGACAAGCTTGTTTTCTCACGGCATAAATCTATTAAAGGCCCAATATTCGATTACTTAAAGCACTTTCGCTATTTCTTCTGCTGCACGTTTAATGTCTAAGAAAATTAACCCTAATTTTGCATTGGGTTTCGCAATAACTGTTACCACTGCTTCATTACCCGCATGAATCATTAGGACATAACCATGTTCACCTTTAATCAATACTTGTTCTAAAGTACCTCGGCCTAATTCTGCTGCCGTGCGATCACCCAGTGATAGCATCGCAGCACTCATTGCACCCACGCGATCTTCATCAATATCAGCGGGTAATTTTGCCGCCATCATCAAACCATCCGTTGACACCACACCTGATGCTTCGATATCGGCTGAACTGCTATTTAATTCACCTAATAATGAATCTAATACATCTGCTCTCATTTTGCTTCTCCATTCCAGTTAAAAATTCTCATTTACCCATAGCGCACATAAAGTGTTTACCCATAGCGCACATAAAGTGCCCAAATTAACGACAATAAATCGGGTCGATTCAAAGTCGGTGTATCTTTGATTACCAATACAAACCGATGGTTACCAATCCATAACGGCCAAAACCCAATAAAGCTATTGCCCACGGCATCAATGATACCCCAGGCACTTTTATCTATCGACAAGGCTTCTCTTAGTAATGGCTCATGTCGCTCATACATTAAAAATACATCCGCACTCAGGGCTGACAATCTCTCCGCTTCATCACCAGAGAAGCCAGCGGTGGCGAGCGAAAAACCTTCTGCATCAGCCAATAAAGCATGCCCCGTTCCTGATAAAGGGGCTAATAATTGTGGCAAAATATCTTCTAACCGTTCGTTTGCCAAATACATGGGGTCACTCAATCCTTGCAACCAGCCCAAGGATTGTGCACGTTGCACAATTTTAATTGCCTCCGCCTCCTTATCGACACCTGTCCACTCACGCACTTTTTCTGCTGTTAATTGCGGACTTATTTTTTCTTTCAATAAGGCTTGCATTAGCGCACGCGTTGGGCTGGCATGTTTATGCGCCACACAAAAGTAGGCACCTGCAGAAGTAGGCATCACAAAATGTTGGTTGATATGCAGGTTTTCAGTCATCTTATCCTTAAGTTGAATCTTCGTCATGCATGATAATTAATGGCAATCCCATACTAAATCCTTTTGCTAAAATTGCTTTTTTGGGCAAGGGTAAACTAGCCGTATCGCCTTTTACTATTGCACCCAACAAAACCATATAATCTTGTTCTTCTAACACTGGTTTTGCTAACGCCAACCCTATGTTCATCTGTTCTGAATTACGTGTTCTAACAACATAAAATAAATCTAATATCGCACTATACAGACCTGCTTCATCATGCTGTTTTGCATATAAACTAATGCGATTAATATGGCATGCCAAGTCCACTGGTGTACGGGCAACTTCACGATCATAATGCGACAACATCTTTAATCTAGCAGCTTCTGGTAAACTCACTAAATCATCATTATCCTCGATCATTAATGATAGAAAGGCAGGCTCAAAGTAATCTTTTTCTAGCTGGATAGCGATCAAATCATCTTCCATTAGCATAATATTCCACTCCAAATATTAATTCAGCCCTCTGCCAATATGTATCCCTACTATAAAGCCATAACAGATTATGTTAATAGCCAAGCTACATCACTACCTTTGAAAACCCTATAATAACATGATCTAAATTAACTGTTTTCTAAATCTGATTTTTTCTGATTTGATTCGACTGTATCAGATAATTCTTCTGCTTTTGTTTCTGCAATTTCTGCCGCGGTAGCAGCAGCTTCCACCGCGGTTTCTACATCTGCCATTGCTTCTTCTGCCTCTGCAGCTTCCGCTGCAGCAGTCGCAACTGCGGCGGAAGCCGCTTTAGCTGCCGCGACGACATCTGCTGCTTCTGCCGCAAGAATAGTGGGATCGACCACTTCTATTTCTGATAAGGCAATGGCTGCCGCAGATTCTCCTGCTTCTTTAACCACCGAGGCCATAGCTGCTTCAGCCACTTCTGCGGCGATATCCGCTTCCATTGTCTCAATTGCTGCCGCTTCGGTGACCGCTTCCGCTATCTCTGCCGCATCAGCTGCTTTTATAGCCGCTTTTTCAGATGCTTCTGCCGCTATTTCTACTGTTTTTTTATCCATAGACATTATGTGCTCTCCTTTTTAATGTAGACAACCCAAAATATAAACTGCTTCAATATACCATACTTGGCCTTATGATTTAATTATCCAGCCTGCTCCGCATAGTTAGCTCTTTACAGCAGACTTGAATCAGCGTATAAATTTGAGTCGGTTCGGTATGCATTTTTGCCATACCGTCTTTATATTCATTATTTTGAGAGATAGCATTCTATGTCATCATCATACATCCCCATTTTTCTTGGGATTTTCGGTCTTATCTGTGCATTTCTGGTGTATTTAAAAATGAAATCTTCCCCCGCTGGTGAAGGTAAGGTCACTGACATTGGTGATGAAATCCATCTGGGCGCGATGGTTTTTATGAAAGCGGAATACAGCCGTCTTGCTATTTTCTGCGTGATTTGTATTATCGCACTTGGATTTTCTGACCTAGGTTGGAACTCTGCAATGGCCTTTTTGCTAGGTGCTATTTGTTCGGGGACTGCGGGTTATATTGGTATGTATGCGGCAACTAAAGCCAATGTTCGCACGGCGACCGCGGCACAAGATCAAGGCGCCTCGGCAGCACTAACAATTGCCTTCTTCGGCGGCTCGGTTATGGGATTAACCGTTGCATCAATGGGTTTATTAGGCTTAGGGATATTATATTTAGTATTTGGTAGCGATCCACATACTGCGCATGTTATCCATGGTTTCGGTATGGGGGCTTCATCAGTCGCTTTATTTTCTCGTGTGGGTGGCGGTATCTTCACTAAAAGTGCCGATGTCGGGGCTGATTTAGTGGGTAAAATTGAAGCGGGTATTCCCGAAGATGATCCCCGTAATCCAGGAGTTATTGCTGACAATGTAGGTGATAATGTGGGCGATGTTGCCGGTATGGGAAGCGATATTTTTGAATCTTATTGTGGTTCAATGATCGCGAGTATCGCCATTGCAGCCACGATGAGTGCAGCAGCCATCGCCAGCTTGGCAAGTAGCCAACAAGTATTGATGTTTATGCCACTTGCATTGGCATCTGTCGGTTTATTGTGTTCTATCGCAGGTATTTTTGCCGTTAAAATATTTTCTGCTAAAAGTCCAGAAGTTGCACTACGGATAGGCACAATGGGTTCTTCTATCTTATTTATTGCGGTTGCTTACCTTCTTATCACACAGTTAGGCGGCACTATTAATGTATGGATAGCTGTTTTAACAGGGGCGATTGGAGGCATCATTATTGGCTTGGTCACCGAGTACTACACAGGGGGCGCGCCCGTTAGAAAATTGGCTAAAGATGGTGAAACAGGCCCTGCTACAGTCATGATCAGTGGTCTGGCGCTGGGTATGCAATCTGTTGCAATTCCGGTGCTAACGATTGCCACCATCATCTATACTTCAAGTCACTATGCGGGTTTATATGGCGTAGGGATTGCGGCGGTAGGTATGTTGGCTACGGTCGGCATTACAATGGCAATTGATGCTTATGGTCCCGTTGCAGATAATGCAGGTGGGATTGCTGAAATGGCTGAAATGGGCGCTGAGACCCGTGAAATTACTGATTCTTTAGATGAGCTTGGTAATACCACCGCAGCCATTGGTAAAGGCTTTGCCATTGGTGCGGCGGCATTGGCGGCATTGGCATTAATTGGTGCCTATATTGAAACAGTCAATACTGAATCTATCAGGCAAGGTGGCGAAGCCATGTTGCTGCTGATCAATGATCCTGTCGTATTGGTTAGTATGTTTTTAGGGGGTATTTTCCCCTTCCTGGTGAGCTCAATGACAATGACCGCTGTTGGCGATGCGGCATTCGATATGATCCACGAAATTCGGCGTCAATTTAAAGAGATCCCCGGCTTATTAGAAGGTACAGCCAAGCCTGATACCGCACGTTGCGTTGATATCGCAACAAAAGCTGCCTTGCGGAAAATGATTATGCCCGGTCTTTTGGCTGTAGGGGCACCTGTTGTAGTCGGCTTTGGTCTGGGTCCCGTTGCATTAGGCGGCATGCTTGGTGGCGCACTCATTACGGGCGTGATGATGGCGCTGATGATGGCGAATGCAGGTGGCGCTTGGGATAATGCGAAGAAACATGTTGAAAAAGGCAATCTTGGCGGTAAAGGATCTGATGTACATACTGCTGTTGTAGTCGGTGATACCGTTGGCGATCCATTAAAAGATACATCTGGCCCAGCAATGAACATCTTAATCAATGTAATGGCCATTGTAAGCTTGGTAATCGCACCTTTGTTGGCTTAAACTTCAAACTTTTCATCGAAAAAGGTCATGCATTTTTTGTATGGCCTTTTTTATTTGGAGGATGCTTTCTAACGGTTAGTGGTTGAACAAGCTAACCACGGAGTAAATTGCGCACAAATTGGGAATAAGGCTTTTAGGGTCTGTTGATCTTTCATAGCCGCCTCTGTTGTGACTGAAAATGCACCAATCAAGGCACGAGGAGAGCCGTTTAGTTATTCTAAATAAACGACGAGTAACGCTGAGTGGTGCATTTTCAGCCACAACCCGAAGGGCTGGGACTATTTTCCGCCTCACGGCGTTGGAAATGACTTATGTAGAGCAACTACATCGCATCATTTCCTCCTTGTGAGACAAAAAATAGCCTCCAGCAGTGGTGGCTCTGAAAGATCAACAGACCCTAG
>DBOG01000031.1:0-5296 GCA_002299915.1 Proteobacteria bacterium UBA652
CCGGCTTCTCAACTGGTTTTACTACGGGCTTAGGTTTTTCAACCGGCTTATCAGCTGGTTTTTCTAGTGTGAGGG
The DNA here is from genome assembly GCA_002299915.1 of Proteobacteria bacterium UBA652. Taxonomy (GTDB): domain Bacteria; phylum Pseudomonadota; class Gammaproteobacteria; order Nitrosococcales; family Methylophagaceae; genus UBA652. The sequence goes on from DBOG01000031.1 coordinate 76, forward strand.
GTAAAGGGCTCAGTGTAATGAGTAATTTTTGTTGATTGTTTTTTGAGATAATATTTTTGCTAAAATACATTTCCTTTTTGAGATCAAACACAACACGCAATGATTTATCAGGCCTATTGGCTTGACGTATTTGTTTGATGGGGCTATTTTTACCCGCTGCAGCTTTAAGTGCAATTGATTTTTGGCTGTTAGGAAAATCAATGACGAGGCGAGGAGGATTATCTAATTTAAAGATAATCGGTTTAACAGCATCAGTTAAGTCAAAGGTGGCAAATGTGAGTTGTGTCTTATCGTCGTATTGGGTATTGAGTTGGGTTATTTTAGCTGCCCAACTGGTAGCCGGTAAGGCCAAGAGTATGAGCACAAGCAAGGCAGAGAAACGCGCAATTATTTTTTGAATCATAGCGACTATTTTGAATTTATTTGTTTGAAAAATCAAGCAAACAAATCTACATCATCCAACCAAGATTGGCCGAGATCAGTTATAGCCGTCACGATAGCGATCCGATGCTGTTGTTGATATTGCAGACTAAGTAATAAATCAGGAGGGGATAGCGCATTTCCGGCTTGTTGTGGCCATTCAATTAGACAGAGGCTATTGTCAGAAAAATAATCATCCATACCAAGATAATTTAGCTCTTCAGGATCCGTTAAACGATACAGATCGAAGTGATATATGATACGCCCATCGACGTCATAGCGTTCGACCAGTGTATAGGTCGGACTTTTGACCTTGCCATGATGGCCAAGGGCATGGAGAAAACCACGAGCAAAGGTTGTTTTGCCCGCACCGAGCTCACCTTCCAGGTGAATTGTGGCTTGCTCCGGGGGACTCTGTGTTGCTAATTTTTCCCCGAGATTGAGCGTGGCCATCTCATCTGCCAACAGGATCTGCATAATTTATTCGGCATAGATTAAATTAGATAAGCGGCGTAGATAAGGCATGAGATCGCTGGCAAGCAAACCGCGTTCACCATCTTCTTGAACGGCTTGATCTCCCGCCATGCCATGCAAGGTCACCCCAAGGCAGGCTGCTTCAAATTGACTGATCCCTTGCGCCAGCAGGCCACCAATAGTGCCTGTAAGCACGTCACCCATGCCACCAGTAGCCATCCCTGGATTACCCCAAATGGAAAGACGGGTGAGCGGATCTGGTTCGCCAGCATTGATAATCGTACTCGCACCTTTGAGCACGGTTACGCCACCATATGCTTTTTGCAGTTCTTTCACCGTATCAAAGCGGTCTTGCTCTAAATTATCTTTATTAAGCAGACGTGCTGCTTCACCCGGATGGGGTGTGATTATCCAATGATCATGCCGATACTCTTTTTTACTGATTAAATTCAACGCATCGGCATCAATAACAATTGGAATTTTACTAGCAAGCGCACGATCCAATAAGTCTTGCCCCCATTGACACTGACCTAATCCCGGACCAATCGCAATTGCATTACAGCGTTCAAGCAAAGGATCGAGATCGTCGGCTTTTTCTACGCCGTAACACATGAGTTCTGGTCGGGTTAGGCTGAGCGAGGTTGCATGTTCTGGTCGTGTTGCAATGCTGATTAAGCCTGCGCCCACACGTGCACCTGCTTCGGCAGCCATGCGTGGCGCACCAGGCATGCCGTGATTGCCACCAATAATAAGGAGATGACCATATAGGCCTTTGTGCCCTGTACGCTGCCGTGGGGAGAGCCGCTCGACAAAGTCTTCCAGGCCAACTCGCCGCGCTGATTTCGGTGCTTTATTGTAGATAGCTGGTGGGATTTGCAGAGAGTTGAACACAATTTCACCGACATAATCGGGGCCAAATCCAGTAAAAAGGCCTTGATTGAGCCCTGAAAAACTGAGCGTAATAGTCGCGTGCATTGCAATGGGCATCGGGATACCTGTATCTGGATGCAAGCCAGAGGGAAGGTCAAGCGAGAGCACTGGCGTGCGAGAATCATTGATCATTTGTATCGCAATTTCTGCTTCGGCGGGGAGGTTACGATCTAAGCCTGTGCCAAATAAGGCATCGACGATTACATCAGCGGAGCGCAGTGCATCGCTGGTAAAAGAATTGATTTCGACACCTGCTTCGAGCAACGCCGCACGTGCAGCAGCAGCCGTTTCATTTAAATCGTTTATTGATCCTAACTCATAAACAAACACCCGTAAATCAGCATCCAATGCTTGGCGTGCCAGCTCAAACCCATCTCCACCATTATTGCCCGTGCCGCATAGAATTAATATGCGGTTTGCTTGTTTCCAGTGGCTTTTAATTGTGGAGAGTGCGGCTTCACCGGCGCGCGCCATCAGTTCAGATCCGGCAATGCCATGTTCTTCGATGGCAAGGCGGTCTATCTCTTGTGTTTGGGCGGCAGTAAATAGTGAATGGGGCAGCGTGATCATAATCTGTTCTCTCTCTATGGCTTCCGACTATAATAGCTCGCATGGAAGAAAAAAATCTAGACAATTTGTTCGAAAAAATACAGTTTTTTGGGAAAAAACTTGGTTTTCAAGAGCTTGGAGTGAGTAATATTAATCTAGCACAGGCAGATCAAGCGTTAACTGCATGGTTAGCAGCTGGATTTCACGGTGAAATGGACTATATGGAACGACATGGCAGCATGCGCAGCCATCCAGAAGAGCTGTTGCCGGGAACGATACGGGTGATCACGGCGCGGATGGATTATTGGCCCGATGTAGCAGCCGATCCATGGCCAGTCATTGAAGATTCAGAAAAAGCTTATATTTCGCGTTATGCACTGGGGAGGGACTACCATAAATTAATGCGAAAAAGATTACAGAAGTTAGCAAGCAAAATTGAAGAAGATGTGGGTGAAATGGGGTATCGCGTATTCAGTGACAGTGCGCCTATACTGGAAAAAGCACTAGCAGAAAAGTCGGGTTTGGGTTGGATAGGCAAGCATACTAATCTGCTTAACCGTGATCATGGTTCCTATTTCTTTTTAGGTGAGATCTATACAGATTTACCCTTACCCGAAACAGCTGCGGGTGAAAACCATTGTGGTAGTTGTACCGCCTGTATTGATATGTGTCCAACTCAAGCGATTGTTGCGCCCTATAAAGTGGATGCGCGGCGCTGTATTTCTTATCTTACGATTGAATTGCGCACCAGTATTCCGTTAGAATTTCGTAAAGCAATGGGGAATCGTATTTATGGTTGCGATGATTGCCAATTGGCATGTCCTTGGAATAAATTTGCGCAAGCTACGGTAGAAAGTGATTATTTGCCCCGGCAAGGGCTGGATGCGGCCCAATTATTAGATTTGTTTGCTTGGACAGAGGATGAGTTCTTATCGCGGCTGGAAGGTAGTCCGATTCGGCGAATAGGCCATGAAGCTTGGCTACGGAATATTGCGGTGGCATTGGGTAATGCAGAAACCAGTGATACTATCGTTGCTGGGTTGGTAACGCGACAATCTGATCCCTCTGAATTAGTGAGGGAACATGTAGCATGGGCATTAGAACAACATGATTAAGATAGAAACACTTTTGATAATGGTTTGCTTGAGCAGTTTAATGGCCTGTCAAACACACGATAAAGCAGCGTTAGAAGTCGTAACGGATCCGCAGACCGCAGCAGAATGGTATCAACAAGGTGAGGCGCAAATCATTCAGAATAAGCGGTATGCGCAACACGCGGCAGAGATGGCAAATAGCCAAGCTAAAAATATCATCCTATTTATCGGCGATGGTATGGGCATTTCAACGGTGACTGCTGCCCGTATTCTCGCAGGTCAACAACAAGGTAATACGGGCGAAGAAAATAGCTTGTTTTTTGAACAATTCCCGTATTTAGCCTTATCAAAAACCTATAACACCAATCAACAAACACCCGATTCAGCCGGCACCATGAGCGCCATCATGACGGGTGCTAAAACTAAGGCAGGCTTGATTAGCGTCAACCAACAGGTAATACGAGGAGATTGTCGTACCGTAGCAGGAAATGAACTGTTCACAGCGCTGGAATATGCCGAGATTATCGGTCTCTCGACAGGGATTGTCACCAACACGCGGATCACCCATGCGACACCCGCGGCAACCTATGCACACAGCATGGATCGTAATTTTGAGCATGATGGTGATGCGACTGATTTAGCCAATACTGCAGGCTGCGAGGATATCGCACAACAGCTATTGAATATGCCACAGCGATTTGCAAACACCGCGCCGCAAGTGGATGGTCTTGAGGTTATGATGGGCGGTGGTCGGCGGGCTTTTCTAAGTGGCGATGCTGGTAAACGGCAAGATGGACGGGATCTGATTCAAGAATGGCAGGCTAATAATCAACACACAGCTTATGTCAGCAATAAATCAGCACTGGATACAATCGATATGGCCGCAACAAAACAGCTATTGGGTTTATTCAGTGATTCGGATATGGATTATGAAACTGATCGGCAAGGTACACAGCCCTCGCTGACCGATATGACCGACAAAGCGATCGACCTCTTGCAGAAAAATAAACAAGGATTTTTCTTAATGGTCGAAGCAGGGCGTATCGATCATGCCCATCATGCGACCAATCCTTATCGCGCACTGGAAGATACGATTGAATTGGCAAGGGCTGTTAAATTAGCCTATGAACACACCGATCCAGCAGAGACATTGATCATTGTCACCGCCGACCACAGTCATGTATTTACCCTCGGTGGCTATCCCACTCGCGGCAACCCTATTTTAGGGAAGGTCATAAACAATGATGCAGCGGGTAATCCAGAATCAGTAGATGCGTTAGCGGAAGATGGTTTACCTTACACAACCGTAGGCTATGCCAATGGGCGGGGCTTCCAAGTATTGCCTGAGGCGCAGAGTGCCGATGCCATTTATGAAGAAGAGATCCAAGCAGGGCGAGTTGATTTAACAGATGTGGACACGACTCAGCCCAATTTTCATCCTGCCGTACTGGTACCACATGAGGCTGAAACTCATAGCGCAGAAGATGTTGCGATTTATGCCACCGGGCCAGGATCATCATTGATCAGCGGAGTGATGGAACAACACAGTATTTTTCATGTCATGAATCAAGCGGGGCGCTTGACTGGGCGAGCAGAATCGACGGGGTTTGTTAAATAAAGTTGTTTGTCACTCGACCGCTGCTTGCATCTTGCATCGCGGTATTTGTGCTCCTGCATTTCACCGTTAGTGGAGAGAACTTAACAATGTGGCATTCAAGATCCCTCCGCTAACGGTCGGGATGACCAGTGTGCGT
>DBOG01000031.1:5637-14433 GCA_002299915.1 Proteobacteria bacterium UBA652
GTGGGTCGGGATGACCAGTGTGTGGGTCGAGAGGACAGATGTTTTCTGAAGAAATCTTGGTACGTTAAGCATGTTGAGGCTGTTTTTAATGCAGGGATGGTGAAAAAGACGACGCGTACTAAGATTTCTCAGGCAATTTAATAAAGTTCTCTCTGTAATGCGCCAATTCTCGAATGGAATCTTTTACATCATCCATCGCCAAATGCGAGGCATTTTTCTTAAAACTTTTCTCAACCGCAGGTGCCCAGCGGCGTGCTAATTCTTTTAGCGAGCTGACATCGAGATTGCGATAATGGAAAAACGCTTCCAGCTCAGGCATTAGCCGTGCCATAAAACGGCGATCTTGGCAGATGCTATTGCCGCACATTGGCGAGGCGCCTTTAGGAATATATTGTTCTAAAAAGGCGATAGTCTCTGCTTCAGCTTGTTCAACAGTAAACTCACTTTCTTGCACCCGCCTGGTTAAGCCAGATTTACCATGTTGCTTGGTATTCCAAGCGTCCATACCATCCAACAAGATATCAGGCTGGTGGATCGCAATAATTGGCCCTTCGGCAAGTACGTTTAGCTCGGCATCCGTCACAATCGTCGCAATTTCAATGATCATGTCATTTTGGGTCTCTAAACCCGTCATTTCAAGATCGATCCAAATTAGATTACTTTTTTTCTTAGTCATGATGGACCCTTTATACTGTAAACTTGTCGTAGATTGTAGCATTTTTGATTGAATTTAAAGAGAGAAAAAATGAACGAGTTTACCTGGATATTTTTAGCTGCATTAATGCTGATGGTGGGCATTGAATTATGGCTGTCTCTTCGCCAAAGTAAACATGTGGCAGCCCATCGGGCGGCTGTGCCGGATGCATTTAAAGCGCAAGTCAGCCTAGAAGCGCATCAAAAAGCGGCGGATTATACCGCTGCAAAGGGCAAGTTCAATCGTTTTGGATCAATGTTGGGCGCAGTAATTTTATTGCTCTGGACGTTAGCGGGCGGGCTAGAGTGGCTTTATGGCGCGTGGCAAGGATGGGGCTGGAGCGAGATGCTGACGGGTATTGCGTTTATCGTCAGTTTCTCCATTATTGGTACATTAATTGATCTGCCTATCGATGCCTATAAAACCTTCAAATTAGAAGATAGCTTTGGTTTTAACAACAATACACCTGCACTATTTTTATCAGACACGATAAAACAAACGATCTTATCACTGGTGATCAGCATCCCGATGGCATGGGTGGCATTATGGTTGATGAAAAGTGGTGGCGCTTATTGGTGGTTCTATTTATGGATAGGCTTAATGGGCTTTAGTGTGTTAATGATGTGGGCGTATCCTGCATTTATTGCACCGCTATTTAATAAATTTACGCCATTGGATGATGCCGATTTAAAAACCCGTGTTGAAGGCTTGCTTTCTCGTTGCGGGTTTAAAAGCCAAGGGATTTATGTGATGGATGGCTCGCGTCGTTCGGGGCATGGTAATGCCTACTTCACGGGCTTAGGCGATAATAAACGAATCGTGTTTTTTGACACGCTATTAGACACCTTGAGTGAAGATCAAATTGAAGCTGTATTAGCGCATGAACTAGGCCATTTTCGCCGTAAACATGTATTAAAAAACATGGCTGTAATGGCCTTGTTGAGCTTGGGTGGTTTAGCGTTATTAGGCTGGGCTTCAGCCCAATCTTGGTTTTTCACGGGCTTAGGCGCAAGCACCCAAACCAATGCAATGGCCTTAGTACTGTTTATGTTGGTGATTCCTGTATTTACTTTTTTCTTACAGCCAATAATGACATCCTTATCACGCAAATATGAATATGAAGCCGATGATTATGCGGCTTCAGTTTCTAATGCCGATGATTTGATTCAGGCATTAGTCGCGTTATATCAAGAAAATGCGAGTACGCTAACGCCCGATCCCCTGGTATCGTCAATTTATGATTCGCATCCACCCGCTTCTTTGCGGATTGCGCATTTGCAGACGAAGGCCTCATAACTCAGATATATTGCTGATGAAGGAAAATGTTTTCAGCGTATAGTATGGATGCTTTCGGGCCTTGCATCCCCTCGCTTTGTTGCATACATCGTTCTTGGTGTATTTTATGAGTTATAAACAATTGGGTAACACAATACCCAAAGATTATAGATAACAGAATTTATGTATGCTGGATAATCCGAGAGTTTTATATATTTATTCTTGATGTTCTTTGAAATTAGAAATTAGTTACTCTCGTTCAAGCGTAGCACACCCTACTGTTGCATCCTCCCATGATTCCACATAGCAGGCACCAATAGTATCACCATCCAAAATACGGCCATGATTAAAGCCTTTGGCATTGGTGGCGACCCAAGTGAAAGATTGATTATCGGGATAAATGACACCGAAGAAATTCTTAGTGCCATCGGCATAGCTGAAGGTGCCGCGGAAGCGTCGATCTTTTTGTTCTGTGATGGTGATTGTTTTGGCATTTTCCCATGTTTTATAGCCTTTTTCTGCGCCTAATGTGGTATTTTCACCGCTCCAGGTGCCGATAAGACTGGGGATGTCGGTGGTGTTATTGGGTTTGTTGGCAATATAAAGATAGCCCAAACCTAGGCTGTTGATAAGTAGAATAAGCCAAAGTAGCCGATACGATGTAGTATTGTTTTTCATGAGGTTTACCCAAGTTGTTTTCTAAAAATAACACCCTATCAGCTTCGTCTTGAGATGGATAGGGGGAAACCCCTGTTCTTCACGCAATGGTAGGAGATTAAATTTAATCGCGCTGAATTTGGTGTTTCTGTATAATTAGTCGGTTAATCTTACTTGAACTTGTTCTGTTGGGACGAGTGGAGAACGGCAATATGCCTTTATATGAATATCAATGTGAAGCGTGTGGACATGCGTTTGAAGCATTGCAAAAAATGAATGATGAGCCTTTGCAACATTGCCCTGCTTGCGATCAAGCGTCATTGCGTAAATTGGTGTCAGCGGCGGGCTTTCGCTTGAAAGGCGACGGCTGGTATGAGACAGATTTTAAAACGGGTTCGAAGAAGAACTTGGCCAATAGCGATGATGGCAAAAAAAGTACGGCAGCAAAGACTGAATAGACTTGAAAGAGTAGAGTTGAGGTACAGAATATGCGACGTTATTTGATTGCAGGATTATTAGTTTGGGTGCCGTTGGGCGTGACGTTTCTTGTTGTGCGGGCAGTGGTTGGTTTTTTAGACCGGTTTTTGTATTTCTTACCAGCAGCATATCAACCCGATAATTTGTTGGGATTCCATATTCCAGGCTTGGGCGTTATTTTAGCGATTTTGTTTGTATTGGCGACGGGGATGATTGTGGCCAACTTGCTAGGCAAGCGAATTGTGGCAGGTTGGGAATCGTTGCTTTCCCGGATCCCGATTGTGCGGAATTTATATGCGGGCGTGAAGCAGATCATGGAGGCGGTGTTGGCGACCGATGGCCAATCATTTCGCAAGGTAGTTTTGATAGAATATCCGCGTAAAGGATTATGGGGACTGGCTTTTCTAACATCAAGTGAGTTAGGCGAAGTGCAGGAAAAAACAGTATCCAATATCGTGAGTGTGTTTGTGCCGACGACACCGAATCCAACATCAGGGTTTGTGATTATGGTGCCAAAAACAGATGTGATCGAATTGGATATGACGGTCGAAGAAGGCTTGAAGATGATTATTTCGATGGGGGTGGTGGTGCCTGCATCGGAGAAGGAAAAATTAATCGGCGAGGCCGATTAGCTTACTTTTAATTTATATTTGGAAACAAGATTATGCGCAGTCATTATTGCGGTGAAGTAAATGAAACATTAGTGGGTGAAACGGTAACGGTGACAGGTTGGATGCATCGTCGGCGGGATCATGGTGGGGTTATTTTTGTTGATTTACGTGATCGAGAAGGTTTGGTACAGGTGGTGTTCAATCCGGAAGATGCAGCGAGCTTTGAAGTGGCCGAGAAGGTGCGTAGTGAATATGTGCTGGAAATGACGGGTTTGGTACGCCTGCGCCCTGAAGGTAGCGATAATGCGGATTTGAAAAGCGGAAAGATTGAAATTGTGGCGAATAAGCTGGAAATTTTAAATAGCGCTGAAACGCCGCCATTCCCGCTTACAGAACAAGCAGAGGTAAATGAAGATATCCGTTTACGTTATCGGTATATTGATTTGCGTCGCCCTGAGATGTTGGAAAAAATTCGTTTCCGTTCAAAAATCAGCCGTGAGCTACGTGCCTTTTTGGATGATGCTGGCTATTGGGATATTGAAACTCCGATTTTAACCAAGGCAACGCCAGAAGGTGCGCGGGATTATTTGGTGCCGAGCCGTACCCACCCAGGCGATTTCTTTGCTTTGCCACAGTCACCACAATTATTCAAGCAGTTGTTGATGGTGGCGGGGATGGATAAATATTATCAAATCGTGCGCTGTTTCCGTGATGAAGATTTGCGAGCCGATCGTCAGCCTGAATTTACCCAGCTGGATGTTGAAGCGTCGTTTGTTGACGAAGAAACGTTAATGACGACGATGGAAGAAATGATTCGTAACTTATTTGATAAAGTGTTGAATGTGCAATTGCCGAGCCCATTCTCACGGATGCCTTATGCGGAAGCGATGGATCGTTTTGGTAGCGATAAACCTGATTTACGGATCGCAATGGAATTGGTTGAAGTCAGTGATTTAATGGCAGCGGTTGATTTCAAAGTGTTCTCTACACCTGCAAAAGATGAGGGTAGCCGGGTGGCAGCATTGCGCGTGCCTAACGGTTCTGTGATGAGCCGTAAAGAAATTGATGATTATACCAAGTTCGTAAGCATTTATGGTGCCAAAGGATTAGCCTATATTAAGGTGAACGATTTAGCTGCAGGGGTTGAAGGCTTGCAATCACCGATTCTGAAATTCTTGCCTGATGATGTGGTGATGGCGATTATGGAACGTACCGGCGCGCAAACGGGGGATTTGGTATTCTTTGGTGCCGATAAAGCCAATATCGTGAATGAAGCGTTGGGTGCCTTGCGCGTTAAAGTAGGCGAAGATCGTGATATGCTGGAAGGTGACTGGCAGCCACTTTGGGTGGTGGATTTCCCTATGTTTGATTGGGATGAGAAAAATAACCGTTGGACAGCCTTGCATCATCCGTTCACCGCACCACAAGAATCTGATATTGGCCTGCTAGAAACCGATCCCGGTAAATGCTTATCACGTGCCTATGATATGGTGTTGAATGGCACGGAATTGGGTGGTGGTTCGATGCGTATTCATCAAACAGAGGTGCAATCTCAAGTATTTACCTTGCTAGGCATTAGTAAAGAAGAAGCGAATGAGAAGTTTGGTTTCTTATTGGATGCGTTAAAACATGGCTGTCCGCCACATGGTGGCTTGGCATTCGGTTTAGATCGGTTGGCAATGTTGATGACGGGATCTCGCTCAATTCGTGATGTGATGGCCTTCCCGAAAACACAATCAGCGAGCTGTTTGCTAACCGATGCGCCGAGTGATGTGAGTGAAGCGCAGTTGAAAGAACTGAATATTCGTTTACGCCAAAAACCCGTGGTGGCAGAAGTCGGTGCGGCTGAATCATCGTGATATGCTAAAATAGTGCCATGAACGGAGAAACAACGGGGAACGGAGAAACGGCCACATCTTGTGCTGAGCAGCGCCATGAAATTCGTACTCAAGATTTGCCAATAAGCTGCCCAATGCCAAATACCAGTGATTGGAATGCCCATCCACGTGTATATTTAGAGTTGGCAGGATCAGGCGAGGCCTTGTGTCCTTATTGTGGCACATTATATGTGCTGATTGATGACAAGGTCTAATTTTACTACCCATGTAGCCGTTGCCGTTATTGTTAATTCACAACAAGCAGTATTGCTTGCTTTACGCCACGCCCACCAACACCAAGGCAATTTATGGGAATTCCCAGGCGGTAAAGTAGAAGCTGGAGAGAGGGTATATGACGCGTTGCTACGTGAGACGCAAGAAGAGTTAGGGGTGATGATCACCGAAGCCGAGCCATTATTGCAGGTAAGCCATGATTATATGGAGAAAACCGTATTATTAGATGTCTGGCGAGTAACACAATATAGCGGTCATCCACGAGGACAAGAGGGTCAACGCTTACGGTGGTGCCCTATCTCTGATTTGAAACACACAGATTTTCCCGCAGCAAATGTGGCGATTATCCAAGCATTGCAAACAGCAGGCGCTCACCTATGAGTTTGGCAGAAAGTGTTCCCCATAAATTACAATCACGGATTGATAATATTATTGAGAATGTGGCACCGACGCCGTGGTTGAATGATGATCAGAAAGCAGATTATGAAGCTAAAATAACAGCCCTGCTGAAAGAAAAAAACGCCGTATTGATTGCCCATTATTATGTCGAAGATGAGTTGCAGGCGTTGGCAGAATCAACAGGTGGCTATGTTTCCGACTCTTTAGATATGGCAAACTTTGGCGCGAAACATGAAGCACAAACGCTGGTGGTGTGTGGGGTGCGATTTATGGGGGAAACATCAAAGATCCTAAGCCCAGAGAAAACGGTATTGATGCCAACGCTGGATGCGGAGTGCTCGTTGGATTTAGGATGCCCGATTGATGAGTTTAGCCAATTTTGTGATCAATACCCTGACCATGTGGTGGTGGTGTATGCCAATACCAGTGTGGAAGTGAAAGCACGGGCGGATTGGATTGTGACTTCAAGCAATGCGGTGCAAATTATCAACCATCTGATTGCCGAGGGTAAAAAAATCATCTGGGGACCCGATAAGCATTTGGGCCAATATATCAATAATAAAACCGGTGCCGATATGATTCTCTGGCAGGGAAATTGTGTGGTGCATGATGAATTTAAGCTCTATGAGCTTGAAGCCTTAATGGATGAGTATCCCGATGCCATGGTGTTAGTGCATCCTGAATCGCCAGAAGCCGTGATTGCCAAAGCGGACTTTGTCGGTTCTACCAAACAGATTATTGCTGCTGGCTCGGCATCGGATGCGCAGACATTAATTATCGCCACCGATCATGGCCTATTTTATAAAATGAGCCAGCAAGTACCCAATAAACGTCTTATCCCCGCACCCACGGGTGGTAAAAGCGCGACCTGCAAAAGCTGCGCGCATTGCCCTTGGATGGCGATGAATACTTTGGTCAACCTCTATGAAACGCTACGAGATGGCACAAATGCGATTGAAGTCGATGAAGCCACGCGTCAGAAAGCGTTGATACCCTTAAATAGGATGTTGGATTTCTCGTATCAGCAGGGGATTTTAACGGCTGGGGATGCGTAAATAGTCGCTGCCGATGGGCGTTCATTTCTTTTGATTGCACAAAAGAAACGAACCAAAGAAAAGTGCACCCGACATTATCGCTATTTCCAGGCGCGATGAAAACGGGGTCTAAACCCAGCCATCTAAAAGACATGAACGCCGAGTGGCAGCGGTTAATCTAAACTGAATATCGGATGGTGCCGCGCTTATGCAACCTACGGTACTGTTTAAGAGCCATGAAGTATTAAAAATTACTGTTCATCAATAATAATAAAATTCTGATCTGCTTCGCTCCATTCTACGGTAACTGATTTACCTGGTGCAGGGAAATCTTCTAATTGATATGTGCCAGATAATCCCGCTATAAAATCCTCATCTAAACCTGCCACTTCAAATGTAACATCTGCCACCTGATTATCATCGATAAATGTTTTCATCTGGTGGCTGCCTTTGCCTAAAGCTGTCCAATTGACCACCATGCCATAGCCATTATTTTCATCGCCACATCGGTCGATGGTGTCAGTGCGTGAGGTGCCATAGGAAATAGCTATGCGTGGTTTATCATCAAATTGAATTTCCACTTTCTTAGCATCACATGCCCAGCCTCGGATTAAGCCTACACCGCTTTGGATAGAGCCAGCTTGTGGAGTTTCTGGGATAAAACCTGTATTTTCCGCTGTAACCGTTAGATTAAAGGACCCTATTAGGCTAGAATCAAGATCTTGAGGAGTATAATGGTCATTATAAATATAAATTTTGTGCTTTCCGACCTTGAGTCTACCTATAAAAACCTCAAACATTTTTTGCCTAAGTGCAAGGCAGTCACTATTTCCCTCCTGAGACGATGATATATCCGTTTTTGAATGTATATATACACCTGTATATGTAGTCGGAACACCATTATCATCAGGACGTGTTTGATATCGTATCGTTTCTAATTCTGAAAAAAAACAAAGTCGCTTATTAATTACTTGTAATCGAATCACATCTGTCGTTGACACTGGAGACGAAGGGTGTGTAATGATATGAGTATCAGTTTCTATTACTACTGCCCAAGAAACTGAAGGAGCCATCAAGATGAGTGCGAAAAGCGTTTTTCTTACCTGAGTTTGTATTAGTTTCATTTTTATCTCCGATTAGCTAACCAATTAAACCCACGCACAATATTATCCTCAACATGGTGGTGATGATCAAACTTCCTCGGCACACCAAACCAACTATAAAATACAGTACGATATTGGACGTCATCCGCATAAAAAGGCAACCTTACATGGCAATCATTGCCTGCTCCATTGGTTGACCATGAACAAATAGGAGAGAAAGCTTCCATTATGGTTTGTGGTTTTTCCAGCGATGATGGCGCCGTTCCTGTAGCGTTACTAGAATTAACTCCAAATGTTTTTACACCATCTTCATGAATCATCCCTAAAGCGTGTCCCGCTTCATGATGGAAGGTTAAATTAGATAATGCATAATCATCTCGAACGGTAATAAATTGTCCGCATTTAGTAATGCCGTTATAACAATAACCACCATGC
>DBOG01000001.1 GCA_002299915.1 Proteobacteria bacterium UBA652
ATACCATTGAACCATCTGCACCGCTATTTAGCATTTTAACGATGTATTCACCATCCGCATTGGTAGCTGGGCTATCTTCGGGTTTTGTTTCACTAGTTGCAACTTCCTCAGCCAGTGGAGCCTCGCCAACAGTCGCTTCAGCAACTGGTTTAATGCGTTCAACAATATCAGCTTCTGCCATGCTTTCTGGAGGTAAGGTGTTTTCTCCTGCAGAAACAGATAATGCAAGGATAAGTTTAACGAGGAAAAAAACAACAGCAAAAGTAATAAGGCTGCCGATAAAGAATTTTCCAGTATTTTGTGTGCTCATTATTTTATTCTCCAGTTAAATTTTAGGTGCATTATAAGTTAATCAGGTATTGAGAGCACTATTTTTCCAATAGTATTGCCCGTTAATAACTGTGAATGGGCTTGCTGTATATTATCTGCAAAAAAAGGATTAACGGCTGTTGTTCGAGTGTGTTGTATTATGTTGCTATCAATCAGATCTGCAATTTTATTGAGTAAGTGATGTTGCTGAATTAAATCAGGCGTATCAAGCATTGGGCGGGTAAACATAAATTCCCAAACAAAACCTGCGCTTTTAGATTTAAGCAGATCTAAGTCGTGGTGTTTAGCGGTGCCGACAATGCTACAGATCATGCCTTGCGGGGCGATGAGGTTCGTCATATCAGCAAAGTGTTGGTCGGTATTATTTAGGCATAGAATATAGTCTGGTGCAGGTAATTTGCTTTGTTGATATTGGGTGAGAAGATCGTGATGATCAATCACGTGATCTGCGCCTAAATTCTTACACCATTGCTGTGATTCAAGTCGGGATGCAGTGGCGATAACGGTTAACCCGGCAACGGCCTTTGCTAATTGAATGGCAATCGAGCCTACACCACCTGCACCACCAATAATTAGAATATATTTGCCGTTATCTTCTTCACCTATTTTAAGGCGTGAAAACAAGGCTTCCCATGCGGTAATACTGGTCAGCGGTAGGGCGGCGGCATCATTAAAGTCAAGTGATTTGGGATGATGACCTACAATACGTTCATCAACCAGTTGGTGGGAGGCATAACACCCCGGGCGACCAATATCGCCCGCATAAAACACTTTATCACCCTGCTTAAAAAGTGAGACTTTATCGCCCACGGCTTCAACTATGCCTGCAGCATCCCACCCTATAACACGCGGTGTTGCTAGCTTTTCAGTTAGGCTAGCTTTGACCTTAGTGTCTACTGGATTAACAGCAATGGCTTTAATGGCAATATGCAGATCATGGCCAGTTGGCTCAAGTGGCTCTAGCGTGATGTGACTAGCTTGTTTGTCGCTGTGATGGTGGTAGGCAAGTGCGTACATAATTTTCCTGTCAGTTGTTTATCTTGGCAAATAATATTGCGGTTTTGTAGCCATTGCATTGCATCCGCCGCATCTTGTTCAAACCAGGCTTGTGCCGATCCTAAGCGGAAGGTATAACCCCAGTTATCCATATCTTGCATCATACGGGTTCTGCCCATACTTGGGATGTGATCAGCCAACATTATTTGTAAATAGCATACGCCATTTTCTTCATCATAGTCACCTTCGGCATCGGTATCTAACTGGGTTCGACGTATTGGATCCATACAAATATAGTGGCAGGACTCATGCAATGCAGAATGGATGGGAGTGTTATTCCGTAGATAGAGCTGATTGCCGATTAAACCGGCTTCTCGATCACCAAAAAAGCTACCAGGAATAGTCTCTGAATCGGCCACAAAGGCTATATTTATCCCATAAGGGGAGAGTAGTTCTGTAAGTTGGATGCGTATCTCTGCATTGCAATTTAATACAGCTGATTCATCAACCATCATGCGGTATCCGTCTTGTATCACCAATAATATGCTGGCTTACCATACCTGCAAGCGTAAGGCCAAAGAGAGAGGGGAGATAGCTAACGGTGCCATTAACGGCGCGTGGTCGGCCATGTGAGACGGCTTCTGGCGGTAAGGCAGGCATCGGTGCTTCAATTGAATACACAGCTTGAATCCCTTCTCGCACCCCCCGCTTTCTTAAATGTTGGCGTAATTGTTTGGCGAGTTTACACATGGAGGTGTTCATTAAATCATCGGTTTTGATTTGGGTGGGATCGAGCTTGCCACCTGCGCCCATGCTGGCAAAGGTGGGGATACCTTGTTGCCATGAAGCTTCTAGCAACGATATTTTACTGCTCATACTATCAATGGCATCCACTACACAATCAAACTCAGGTGTAATGATTTCTAACACGCTATCTGGAGTAAGAAAATCAGTAATCAAGCTGAGTTCACATTGTGGATTAATATCTTGGATCCGCGCTGCCATCACTTCGGTTTTCAGCTGTCCTTCAGTTGAATTTAAGGCAATTAACTGACGGTTGATATTAGAAGCAGACACAATATCATGATCAGCAAGGGTCAGTTTACCAATGCCGATTCTTGCCAATGCTTCCGCTGCAAAGGAGCCGACTCCGCCTAAGCCTGCGATAAACACATGGGCGTTTTGTAGGCGAGTAATACCGTTATCACCAATGAGAATATGGCTGCGTTCGAATAAAGGATCCATCAAAATTAGTCGAGGGTTTTCTTGAGGAGTAAATCCCCAGATAAATTATTTATTTCACGCTGATCGTTTTCAAGATCAAAGCTGATGGATTGGATGTTTAGTCTTACTTCTAAATTATTTTCAGCGTGTGACACAATCATTTTATGGCGCTCGGATGCCGAGATTGTAATATTCCCATTGGTTTCAAATTGGTCTATAAAATCAGCCAGATCTAGGGTGATAGTGTTTTCATTAAAGGTGATGAGTAGCTGACCATTTTCCTTGAGGGAGAGGGAAATTTCGCCTGACTCCTGGTCTAAATAATCGACGGTGAATGTTTTATCTGTTAAGCCATAGAAGGACAAGGGAATTAAATAATCATAACCATCAATGGCTAAAACAGGAGCGTCAGCAGAATAGTCTAAGCGAATGTTTTTGTATGTATTATTTTCTTGTTGCCACCGATCAAGATAATCAATACCCATATGGGTAACTAATTTATTGCCACGGTCGTGGCGTGAGCAATATTCATCTTCTGTACACGCTAGCGCATCATCAAAACCTTGTTTATTTGCGAATAATGGGCGTAGCATGTCGATACCATTATCGCGAGAGACAAGATAATCAATCATGGATGAGATTGATTTTTTAGTTTCAAAATCAGGCTGTTGATGAGGGTTTGTGTATTCCTCATTAACCAGTAACTTATGTTCTATTAATAAACTTTGCAAGCGAGAAAACTGGCTTTTCATCGGCAGTGTATCGACACTCCAGGGGCCAATCGTACCGATCAGACAGAGGGCTGCGAAGGAACGGGTTACGGTGCTAAGTGAGAACTGCTGGCGGCGGATCAGGCGAGCCATGATCAGGCTCGCAAACCAAATGGCGACCAAGACTAGAATATAGCGTTTTTCAGTTAATCCATATTGGTTGATACGCGCGGCAATAGCGAATACAAATAATCCCAGCGGCAAGATCATGGCTAAATAAAAATTCCGATAGAACCAGCCGAGTAAGCCTGTGCGGTCGTGTACGGGATAAATCGTGAGGTGTGTAATAATACCAATCAAGCCAAAGGTGGATACCATAATTGCTAGGTGGCCATGCGGTAGCTCCCATTGGAATAATATTTTGATAAAGTAGGCGTATAAAATCATCATATAAATAAGGGATAGCGGCACCAATACATAAGTTTGAATAAACCGAATGCCTGTCGGAAATTGACTGCAATCAGCCTTGTCATAATCAAATTGGGTGGGAATGTTGGCTAGGAAATAAAAGCCACCAAAGAGCACCGTGCCGAATACCCAAATATCACCATAAAGATCGCTCTCAATATCGATATCAAACAAATAGCCAATACTGACAAGAATGAGACTTAAACCACCCGATAGCAGTAATGCACTCAGCCCCGCGAAGAAAGCATCCGAAATAAGCTGGAAGTTAAAATACCAAAATGAATCATTATCTTGTTTACGACGTAACCAAGGTGAAAAAGTGAGGGCTAATGCCGCGGCAATGCCAAGGCCAACAGAGGCGACAGTCATTTGTTCAGAGCTGAAAACATGCCAAATATAGAGTGAAAATGCGGCGAGGGCGAGCGTGTAGTGTTTGAGCGCTTGCCATTGTTTGCTTTCGGCAAACAGTGCCATCGCAACAAACCAGCAGGCACCCGCTAAGGAGAGCAATACTATTTTTTCATTTTGCTCATTACTTAAGAAATTAAAATTATGAATTTGACTGATAAAAATAAAGGCTAAGACGAGGAGACATAGGCTGGTGAAAGGAAAACGTTTAACTGTCTGCAATAAGGCTTGAAAAAGTTGCTGCCAAAAAGCGGGGTTTAATAACTGAGAAAATTTAAAAAACATGGCGGTTCCTAATCGTTTAGCTTAAGATTTTAACAGTATACCGTACTCATTTGATATGATAACGGGCTATTGATGAATGAAGGAGTAGACATGTCAGCATCAGGATCAAAATTTGCCATTGTGGCAGCATTAATTGGTAATGCCTTAGTTGCGGTTATAAAATTTATAGCAGCCAGTATTACAGGTAGTTCGGCGATGTTTTCAGAAGGGGTCCATTCGCTTATTGATACTGGTAATCAGGGTTTATTGCTCTACGGGATCAAACAAGCACAAAAACCCGCGGATGAAGACTTTCCGTTTGGGCATGGTAAGGAAATTTATTTTTGGAGCTTTGTCGTCGCCATTTTGATCTTTGCAGTGGGCGCGGGTGTGTCTCTTTATGAAGGGATCCATCATATCATTCATCCAGAGCCTATTAAGAATGCAATGATTAACTATATTGTATTGGCGTTGGCATTAGTGTTTGAAGGTTTTGTGTTTTTTATTGCATTAAAAGAATTTAATAAAGTAAGAGGCAAGGTGGGTTATTTCGAGGCAGTAAAACGAGGTAAAGACCCTTCTTTATTTGTGGTGTTATTTGAAGATTTTGCCGCCAGTTTGGGCTTGATTGTCGCCTTCTTGGGTGTTTATCTATCTCAAACAACGGGTATTTTAGAATTTGATGGTATTGCTTCTGTCATAATTGGTTTAATCTTGGGGGGCACGGCAATTTGGCTAGCAATAGAAACCAAAGGCCTATTGATTGGAGAAAGTGCCAGCAAAGCAACGATTGCAAGTATTAAACGGATCGCTAACGCATGCCCTGAAATACGCAATGTAAATGAAGTCCTAACCATGCATATGGGGCCTGAATTTATCCTGCTGAATGTTAGTGCCACCTTTGAAGATGAAGCAAAGGCAGATGATATTGAAGTCGCGATTGAGCAATTAAGCATCCAGATAAAAATAGCTCATCCCGAAGTAAAACGCATATTTGTCGAGGCAGAAGCAAGACACCATAAAACACGGGTTGCTGCGGGAGCGGGTTAAAAAGGAAGGGAAACTATCTTAATTATTTTAGGGGCTGTCCAAGATAGCTAGCCTATTTCGTTTTTAACCCATTGCGTAATCCCTCCGAAAAATAATGCAACTTAAAAGTAGAAAAATCTTTTTTTGAACCAAAAAGGCGTTTTTATGGAGTACCAAAGAAAAACTTATTTTACTCAATAAATTTGCTGTTCTATAATCAAGCGATTAGCGTATAGACCAAATGGCTATTTCGCTAAGAATAAAGATAGATATATTCTTAAGTTTCAAAAAGCTTAGACAGTTCTAAAATAGAAAGAATAAAGGGTGTTGTTAAATGATAGCTGAAGAGCTTGTTGAGATATCGCGACTCCAGTTTGCTACTGTTGCCCTGTATCATTTCTTGTTTGTACCGCTCACCATAGGGATGGCGTTTCTGCTTGCCATCATGGAATCTGTTTATGTGATGACAGGTAAGCAGATCTATAAGGATATGGTCAAATTCTGGGGTAAGTTGTTTGGGATCAACTTTGCTTTGGGTGTGGCAACAGGCCTGACCATGGAATTCTCTTTTGG
>DBOG01000049.1:0-21114 GCA_002299915.1 Proteobacteria bacterium UBA652
AGAAGTATTTATCTAATACGATGTTGTGAGGGTTATAGAATGAGAATAGGAAGAAGACAGCTAAGCCAACTAAACCTGTGAGCAACACTAAACTAATCACCGTTTTACGGCCTGTTAACACTGTCATCCCGATATTAAAAACAAAGGCAAGCGCGACAATCACAATCCCAATTTTGGTAATCGTGGGTTGCTCAAGAAATTCTCGGCCCATTGTAGGTAGCAAGTCATTCATCGTTAGCTCTGCTAGACGTGCATAAGGCACCAGCAAATAACCTAAAATGGTTAATGCTCCCGCAATCAAGAAGATCCAAAACATTATTTTTGCGAGAATAGGAGAGTAAAGTTCACGTTCTGATTCTTCTGGAATCAGAAAGTAAGCTGAGCCCATAAAGCCAAACAATAACCAAACAATCAATAGATTAGTGTGTACCATGCGGGCAACATTAAATGGAATTTCAGGGAATAAAAAATCTC
Source organism: Proteobacteria bacterium UBA652 (assembly GCA_002299915.1). Taxonomy (GTDB): domain Bacteria; phylum Pseudomonadota; class Gammaproteobacteria; order Nitrosococcales; family Methylophagaceae; genus UBA652. The sequence goes on from DBOG01000049.1 coordinate 475, forward strand.
CCACAACATATTGCATCCCCATAACAACGCCAAATAAAATTTGACCAAGAAAAAGGCCGATAGCTGCAATAAAATACATTTTTGCAATGCCTTGTGATTCATACTTCATAGTATTCTCCCCTTACCCTTGAATGTTTGGTGGCCAATCTCTGGCAGTTTTAACGCCATCAACATATTTTAAAAACTGAGCTATCGCTTCTAGCTCTTCCTCCGTTAAATTGAATTGAGGCATACTACGACGGCCTTCAACACCTTCGACTGGGCGATATTTAATAAATGCCTTGATATTTTCAGTATCCTCACCAAACCGGGTATACACATTACCAAGTTCTGGAGCAAAATAAGCTCCTTCCCCTAATAATGTGTGGCAACCAATACAGTTATTCACTTCCCATACTTTCTTGCCTAAAACAACAATATCAGTCAAGTTTTCTCGATTATCAGTTGCAGGCAAACGTTTAACAGTATCCACCGTTAAACCAATAAGTATTAGGAAGAAGAACACAGCTCCCCCATAATAAATATTGCGCGCCATGCTCTTAGTGAATGTTTCTCTCATCTCGCATCTCTCCAGTTAGAATTGATGCTGCAAGTGTATAGAGACATGCTTAGATCAGCATTGATCTATATCAAGGGATTTAAACCGTATTTTTTGGGGTAATTATTTAAACTTTTAAGTGAGCGAAATAAGCGCTCGCAATTTATTAATCTCAAGTAATTCTATTGTCGATCCTTCTAGACGAATCAAACCTTGTTTGGAGAGTGTTTTTAATGTTCTAGACAATGTTTCTGGTTTAATTGATAGCAGCGAAGCAATTACATTTTTAGGTTCTTGAAGAATTATATTAGTGTGTTGATGCTGCTCTTCAGGGACATGGCTTAATAAATAATCGACTAAGCGAAAGGTGGCATTATGCAAGGTAAGTCTATCAATTTCATTTACCATCTTATGCAGCCTTTGGCTCAGTTTTGCTAATAAACTCATACATAAAACATTCGACTCATTCAATAACTGTAAATAGCATTGTGCATTAATCGCCACGACAACAGAAGATGATACTGAAATTGCAGATAGCGGGTATTTAGAACCGCCTAAAAACAATACTGCCTCAGCAAAAGTATGTCCTGGACGAATTATCTCAAAGACTTTTTCATCTCCAGTCGGTGACAGTCGTTGTAATTTAATCCCACCTGAAATAAGCAAATAAATATTATTTAGCGCATCTCCTTGTTCAAATAGAATATCATTATCAGCTATCTCAATAATATGTGATGACCCTACAATCTTATCAAACTGATCTAAAGATAATGATTGTAAAAGCACACACTGGCGCATTGAATTTAAAATATATTCATTTAATTCTATCTGCCTTGATTGTGAAGTCTTCATTATCCCACCCACTTCCGTGCATTCTGAAACAAGCGTAACCACGGACCATGTTTACCCCATTCATCGGGCGCCCATGAATGCTGTACCGTACGGATATTCCGCTCTGGATGCGGCATCATAATCGTTACCCGTCCATCAGTCGTTGTCAGGCCAGTAATGCCGTCAATAGAACCATTAGGGTTAAACGGATAATCAGTAGTGACACCGCCATCATTATCTACAAAGCGCACAGTAATGTCCACTTGCTTAGGATTGCCACCTGTGGCCGTGAAATCAACCTGCCCTTCACCATGAGCGACTGCAATCGGCATTCTTGAACCTGCCATGCCTTTTAGCAAAATAGAGGGGGATTCCACAATCTCAACCATAGAGAACCGTGCTTCAAACTGCTCAGATTCATTACGCACAAACGCAGGCCAATGATCACTACCTGGGATTAGCTCACGCAACTGCGATAACATCTGGCAACCGTTACACACACCTAAAGAAAATGTATCTTCTCGTGCAAAAAAATCTGCAAATTGTTGGCGCGCCCGATCGTTATGCAAAATAGTGCTCGCCCAACCACGCCCCGCACCCAATACATCACCATACGAGAAACCGCCACATGCCACCAGACCCACAAAATCAGCCAACTCAACACGCGCCGATAGAATATCGCTCATATGCACATCAATCGCGGTAAACCCAGCATGGTCAAAGGCTGCTGCCATTTCAATTTCACCATTCACCCCTTGCTCTCGTAAAATTGCAATTTTAGGGCGATTGCCCGCTTGGATCAGATCTGCAACAATGCTTTCTTCGGGAGCGAAACTTAAGCTAGCATGTAAACCTGGATCATCGGTATCCAATAAGGCATCAAATTCTTGTAAGGCACAATCCGAATTATCCCGCAGTGATTGCATTTGATAGCTTGTCGCTGCCCAATGGCGCTGTAAATTTAGCCGTGAGTCAGAAATTACAACATCGCCTTCAACATTGATAATAATTTCATCATCGCTGCGAATGCTGCCAATTAGATGGGTTTTATGGGATAACTCATGTTCTCTCAAGATAGACAACACATCTTCCACATCGCAATGGCGCACTTGAATCACCGCACCCAATTCTTCATTGAATAATACGGGTAAGGTACCGCCCAAGCCGGCCAAGGTAATATCCAAGCCACAATGTCCTGCAAAAGCCATTTCACAGAGCGTTGTAATCAAACCACCATCACTACGATCATGGTAAGCCAGCAGTAAGCTATCGTGTTTAAGCTGCTGAATCGCATTAAAAAAGTTTTTCAACGCCTCGGGGTTATCGACATTCGGCCCATGATGGCCGACTTGTTGATAGACCTGTGCAAATGCCGACGCTGCCAGCCGATTTTTACCATTCCCCAAATCAATATAAATGAGATCGGTATCGCCCTTATCCGTGCGCAAGGCGGGTGTCGTCGTATTACCTGCATCGGTTACCGGTGCAAAGGCTGTTACCACTAAAGATAGCGGTGAAATCATGGCCTTGTCCTCACCATGTTCATCCCACACTGTTTTCATCGACAAGGAATCTTTACCCACCGGAATCGCAATCCCCAATGCAGGACACAATTCCATCCCAACGGCCTTAACAGTTTCATATAACGCTGAATCTTCACCCGGATGGCCACAGGCCGCCATCCAGTTGGCCGACAGCTTAATATCACCTATGTTAGCTATTTTAGCTGCGGCAATATTTGTAATTGCCTCACCCACCGCCATCCGACCTGATGCAGGCGCATCAATCAACGCTAACGGGGCGCGTTCACCCATCGCCATGGCTTCTCCTTGCACACCATGATGGTCTGCAAGCGTCACCGCACAATCTGCCACAGGCACCTGCCAAGGGCCGACCATCTGATCGCGTGCCACCAAACCGGTTACACTCCGATCACCAATCGTAATCAAAAAGCTCTTGCTCGCCACGGTCGGTAAATTCAATACGCGCTCTAAAGCATCCGCAGGGGTAATGCCGCTTAAATCTAACTCAGGCTTTTGGAAGGTACGATGCGTCACATCCCGCAACATCTTAGGCGGTTTACCTAATAACAACGACATCGGCATATCCACCGGCAAATTATTATTATCGGCATCGCCCACAATTAAATGCTCGGCTTCGGTAACTTCACCGATCACTGCCCACGGACACCGCTCGCGCTCACATAAAGCCTGAAACAGCGCCACATCATCAGGGTTGACACCCAACACATAACGCTCCTGAGATTCATTACACCAAATTTCCATCGGCGACATACTCAGCTCATCATTCGGAATCATCCGCAATTCAAAGCGCCCACCGCGACCACTGTCATTCACCAACTCAGGAAAGGCATTCGATAAACCGCCTGCACCCACATCATGAATGGCCACAATCGGATTGTACTCATCCAAGGCCACGCAGCGATCGATCACCTCCTGACAACGGCGCTCCATCTCAGGATTGCCCCGTTGCACAGACGCAAAATCTAAACCTTCATCACTCGTACCCGATGTCACTGATGAAGCGGCACTCCCGCCCAAGCCAATCAGCATCGCCGGGCCGCCTAATACAATTAACTGTACACCTGGATCAAAAATATTTTTCCTTACATGCTGCGGCCGAATCGAGCCCATGCCTCCTGCCACCATAATAGGCTTATGGTAACCACGCATTTCCAATCCTGTTGGTCCTGGTACTTCGGCTTCAAATGTACGGAAATAGCCACAAATATTCGGTCGCCCAAATTCATTATTAAAGGCTGCCCCACCTAATGGCCCATCCAACATGATCTCTTGCGCAGATGCCATCCGAGCAGGTTTGCCATAAGGCGTTTCCCAAGGTTGTTCAAAGCCTGAGATATTCAAATTAGACACCGAAAACCCTGTTAAGCCTGCTTTAGGTTTAGAGCCACGCCCTGTCGCGCCCTCATCCCGGATTTCACCACCCGAGCCGGTTGCCGCGCCTGGGAAAGGTGAAATAGCGGTTGGGTGATTATGGGTTTCCACCTTCATCAAAATATGTGCCACTTCATCGGTCGCATAATATTGATTATTCTCCATATCGATAGAGAACCGCTGGACTTCACTACCTTCAATCACCGATGAATTATCGCTATATGCCGTCACCACCCCTTCTGGATGCAAAGCATGCGTATTGCGAATCATCTTAAACAGCGTTTTATCCTGCGGCTGACCATCTATCTGCCAATCAGCATTAAAAATCTTATGCCGACAATGCTCCGAGTTTGCCTGCGCAAACATCATCAACTCAATATCATTCGGATTGCGGCCTAAATCCTGGAAATTATCGAATAAATAATCGATCTCATCCTCTGCCAATGCCAACCCTAGCTTTGCATTCGCCGCCACTAAAGCATCTCGCCCACCGCCTAACATATCAATCGACATCAATGGACGTGGCGGCGCATGGCTAAACAAACTATCCGCCTCATCTTCATTATCAAAAATGGATTCAATCATCCGATCATGCAATAACGCCGCTATTTGGCTGCGTTTTTCAGTCGATAAATCACCGTTAACTTCAACAAAAAAAGCCACCCCACGTTCTAGTCGCAACACATCCGACACGCCACTATTATGGACAATATCCGTCGCCTTACTCGACCAAGGTGAAATTGTGCCTGGCCGCGGTGTTACCAAGAAAAAACATTCATTTGATGCCGCTGCTGATGTCAGCTCGCTGACTTCTAATAACGCATTAAGCGTTGCTAAATCATCCGCCGATAAGCGGCCTTCTGTTTCAATAAAATAGCGATACGCACTTCGCACCGCCATCACCTCAGACACAGCACCGCGTAAAGCCGCTAATAATTTTTCTATCCGAAAGGCTGAGTGCGCCGAATGGCCAAGCAATTGCAGCATCATATTAAAATCCCAAACTTAAATACAGTAATTAGGATATGATACTTTATGTCTGTTCGACTTATCCAATAAATTCAATCATGATTAAGCAATCAGCTTCCCTTCATCCAATCCGTCCTAGCCTAGTCCGCTATCTAGGTTGCCTAGTTTACGACTGCTTATTGCTGATGGCCGTTTTATTCTTCGCCACCGGTGCCGCCGTTCTCCTCAATCAAGGCAAAGCCTTTGGTTCAGGCAATCCCTTTTTTATCGCATTCCTATTTTTTGTCAGCTATCTATTCTATGGTTGGTTCTGGACCCATGGCGGCCAAACTCTCGGCATGCAAAGCTGGAAAATAAAACTGTTCAGCCTAGATGGCAAAAACATCACCTGGCGACAAGCCGCATTGCGCTTTGTAGCTGGCCTTATTTCACTGTTACCATTAGGGCTAGGATTGTTTTGGCGCGGGTTAGGAAAAGATTTGCAAAGTTGGCCTGATATGGCATCGAAAACTGAATTAAGACGGGTGGATTAGGATTTCATATCCGCCAACCCAGCAAATTTCATCACTGCTTCCACAGTATGAAATGAGCCGAAGATCAACACCCGATCGCCTTCATTTGCTATTGCCATCGCCTTTTCATAAGCCGCTTCAACCTGCACTTGAATCGTGATTTTATCGCTTTCAATATGCGTGGCGAGTTTTGCGGCAATCTCATCACCTGTTTGCCCGCGTTCCCCCGATAACCCACCCACAAACCATTGATCAACCCGATTATCCAATATTGCTGCCACTTGGGTGGCATCTTTATCTTTTAACATGCCTAACACAGCAAAAGTTCGGCCTGAACACGGTGTTTCCGCGAGAAGTTTATTTAGGTTTTTTGCACCTTGTTCATTATGAGTAACATCGAAAATACGCGTTACTAACCCTGCAAAGACTTGAAAACGACCTGATAGTTTTACGTGTTTTAGCCCTTGTATAATCGCCTTAACGCTTGCTGTAATACCACATTGTTTGAGCAAGGAGATAACTTGTAATACTGCTGCCGAATTTTGCAGCTGATAATCACCTGCTAGCTTGGGTCTGGGTAGCTTATCCCACTTAGTGTCTGCATTTTCCCATTGCCATGTCTTGTTATCATTCGCATGATAGTGGAAGTCTTTGCCTGCTTGAGAAACAGGTGCACCAATTTCTGCTGCTTTTTGTAAAACACTATCAGGCGGTATTTCTTCAGAACAGACAAGCGGCGAATCTTGCCGTAAGATCCCGGCTTTCTCAATCCCAATTTTATCTCGGGTATCCCCTAGCCAGTTGGTATGGTCTAGGCTGATTGGTGAAATCAAGGCAATATCAGCATCGAGGATATTGCTGGCATCTAAGCGCCCACCCATGCCCACTTCCATGATAACGATATCTAGTTTACGCTGGTTAAAAATTCTGATAGCGGCCAAGGTGCCAAATTCAAAGTACGTCAGCGAGGTATCCCCACGTGCTTGATCAATTTCTGAAAAAACATCACAAATTTCATCATCTTCACAGGCAATACCATTGATACAAATACGCTCGTTATAGCGTAATAGATGCGGTGAAGTATAGCTGCCTACTTGGTAGCCAGCTGCTGATAAGATGGATTGCAATAAGGCAACGGATGAGCCTTTGCCATTGGTGCCGGCCACGGTCACCACAATAAAACTTGGTTTTTCTGGAATCAGTTGTTGATACACTTTGCCAATTCGTTCAAGACCCGGTGCGACTTTGGTAAAATGTAGCGTTTCTTGCCATGCTAACCATTCTGGCAGAGTGTTAAAACGCATTACAGTATTAGCTAGGCCGTTTCTGTAACATCGATAATAGTGACGCTAATTTATCTCGCATTTCACGGCGATCAATAATCATATCAATCGCGCCATGCTCTAATAAGAATTCACTACGTTGGAAGCCTTCTGGCAAGGTTTCACGCACGGTTTGCTCGATCACCCGTGGCCCTGCAAATCCAATCAATGCTTTAGGTTCGGCCACATTGATATCACCTAACATCGCAAAGCTGGCTGACACGCCGCCCATTGTTGGATCAGTCATCACCGATACAAACGGCACACCTGCCTGACTAAGTTGCGTTAAAACCGCGCTGGTTTTCGCCATTTGCATCAACGACAACACGCCTTCTTGCATCCGCGCCCCGCCGCTAGCAGAAAAACAGATCAGTGGTATCCGACTTTCTAATGCGACTTTAGCCGCCTGCACAAATTTTTCACCCACAACCGATCCCATCGATCCGCCCATGAATGAGAATTCAAAAGCCATGGCAACAACAGGCAGCTGATTGATTGAACCTTGTAAGGCAATCAAGGCATCTTTTTCGCCTGAATTTTTCTGCGCTTGGCTGATCCTGTCTTTATATTTTTTGCTGTCTTTAAATTTTAAAGTATCTATCGGTGATAGGTTGGCTACAATTTCAATTTGCTCGCCTTCATCTAAGAAACTTTCTAATCGCGCACGCGCCGAAATACGTTGATGATGCTCACATTTAGGACACACTTGCATACTCCGTTCTAATTCAGACCGATACAGTACATTCTCACACGCTGGGCACTTACACCAGAGACCTTCAGGCACCGACTTGTTACGGCCAGTCGTACGAATCTTTGACGGTAATAATTTATCAAGCCAACTCATATTTTACTCTCTACTTTTGTTCGTCACGTGCCGTAATCGCACGTTTCATATCAAACAATAATTCTGACACCAATTCTGGTAATACTTCCGCATTATCTGTATTTTCTTCAATACAGCGTACCAAAGTACTTCCCACAACAACAGCATCTGCAATTTCTGATACCTTCGCTGCTGATGCACCATCACGAATGCCAAAGCCAACACCAATCGGTAAATCGGTTTTATCTCGCAGTATGGCAAGCTTTTCAGCAACAGCGGATACATCAATCTCCGCCGATCCTGTTACCCCTTTGATTGAAACGTAATATATAAAACCACTGGCATGTTGCGCAATCATTGCCATCCGCTCATCGGTGGTTGTCGGTGCGACCAAGTAAATCGTATCAATATTATGCGCCTTTAGGATAGGCAAGAAGTTATCTGATTCCTCTGGTGGCAAATCAACTGTTAAGACGCCATCGACACCCGCAGGTTGCGCCTGCTCTGCAAAATTCTGATAGCCCATCGATTCAATTGGATTGGCATAGCCCATCAACACAATGGGTGTCGTCGTATCTTTTTCTCGAAAGCTTGCCACCATTTCAAGCACAGTATGGATATTAGTTTTATTTTTTAAAGCACGCTCACACGCTTTCTGAATCACAGGGCCATCCGCCATCGGATCAGAAAACGGCACGCCTAACTCTAAAACATCAGCGCCGGCTTCTACTAAAGCGTGCAACATTGGCACCGTTACCCATGGCTCAGGGTCACCAGCGGTAATATAAGAAATTAAAGCCGTTTTATTGTCTTTTTTTAACTGCTCAAAGCGGGATTGTAGTCGACTCATTTTCTAAACCTTAAAATTCAATGCCAGCAATCGCTGCCACCGTATGAATATCTTTATCTCCCCGACCAGACAAATTAACAATAATGCTTTGATCTGCCGTCATCGTTGGCGCTAGTTTTTTTGCATAAGCCAGTGCGTGGCTGGATTCTAATGCGGGGATAATGCCCTCACCCCGTGTTAGTTCATGGAAAGCTGCCAAGGCTTCATCATCAGTAACAGACACATAATTAGCCCGACCAATATCTTTTAACCATGCATGCTCTGGCCCCACTCCCGGATAATCCAAGCCTGCTGAAATAGAGTGGGTTTCAATAATTTCGCCATTCTCATCTTGCATCAAATAAGTACGGTTGCCATGCAATACGCCAGGTGTGCCAGCACACAGCGGCGCAGCATGTTCGCCTGATTCAATCCCATGGCCGCCACCTTCGACGCCATACATTGCAACCCCTCCATCTCCAATAAAGGGATGAAATAAGCCGATTGCATTTGATCCGCCACCGATACAGGCGATCAGCGCATCCGGTAACTTACCGGTGGCTGTTAAAATTTGCTGCCGCGCTTCGCGACCAATAATCGTTTGGAAATCACGCACCATTTCTGGATAAGGATGCGGGCCTGCGACGGTGCCAATAATATAAAATGTATTATCTACATTGGTCACCCAATCTCGCAAGGCTTCATTTAAGGCATCTTTCAAGGTGCGCGAACCCGATTCAACGGGGATGACGGTGGCGCCTAATAATTTCATCCGATAGACATTTTGTGCTTGGCGCTCCACATCCACTGCGCCCATATACACCACACATTCCAAGCCTAAACGCGCTGCAACGGTTGCTGTTGCCACGCCATGTTGACCTGCGCCTGTTTCAGCAATAATACGCTTCTTACCCATCCGTTTTGCCAATAAGATCTGGCCAATGGTATTGTTTACTTTATGCGCGCCCGTATGGTTTAGATCTTCACGCTTTAAATAAATCTGGGCGCCAGCTAATTGCTTGGTCCAGTTTTCTGCTAAATACAGCGGAGATGGCCGCCCCACAAAATCAGCTAGGTCCTTATCCAATTCTGCCTGAAACTCTGGATCGTTTTTATATTGCTTATAAGCCGTTTCCAAGGCATAAATTGCCTCCATCAGCGTTTCGCCTACAAAGCGTCCGCCATGCTGTCCAAAATGCCCTCGTTCATCTGGCATTGCTGTATTGTGTGTCGTCTCAGACATTGTTTACCTCTTCCATAAAAGCCGCTATTTTTTGTGGGCTTTTGATTCCTTTTGTCGCTTCTACCCCGCCGCTCACATCCACCGCATAAGGGTGAACCGTGTGGATAGCGTGTTTAATATTCTTTGCATCCAAACCGCCTGCCAAGATCAAGGGCTTGTCTAATGCTGGGATAGTCTCCCAATCAAATGTCTCGCCCGTGCCCCCAGGAGTACCTGCTTGATAACTATCTAGCAAAATAGCAATCGCACCATCATATTTAATCACTTCTGCCGATAGATCCAAGCCTGCTTCCATTCGGATCGCCTTAAAATAAGGTAAGGTAAATTGTTCGCAATAGGCTGCAGTTTCATTACCATGGAACTGCAAGCAATCTAAGCCCACTTGAGCAATGGTATCTTTCACCACGGCGGCATCAGCGTCCACAAATAAACCAACAACCGTTACGAATGGCGGCAACCCCGCCACAATCTTTTTAGCTTGCGCAATCCGAACCGCACGTGGGCTAGGCGCATAAAACACTAAACCAATCGCATCCGCTCCCGCTACAATCGCATCTAATGCATCTTGCCGCTGCGTAATACCGCATATTTTGACTCGTGTTCGTTGCATGGCTGACTGCACGCCTTCCTAATTCAGAATGCGTATTTTACCAGAGTACGGGGAAAGCAGATACCGTTGGCAAGTCAAACTCAGGCGGATATTCCACATTCATAAAATAAAGTCCTTGTGGCGGCGATGTTACGCCACCCTGACCACGATCGCGGCTTGCTAGGACCTCGGCTGCCCATTCCACAGGGTATTTCCCCTCACCGATAGGCACTAATACACCCACCAGGTTGCGCACCATATGGTGCAAAAATGACGGCGCTTCCACATCTACTGCAATACAATCATCTTGTTGCGTTACCGTTAAGCGTTCTATTGTTTTCATCGGGCTATGCGCCTGGCAATGTTTGGCGCGAAAAGCAGAGAAATCATGGTGGCCAAGCAAGAGCTCTGCCGCAGCTTGCATACGCGCCACATCAAGCGGCCGAAAAACCCACCACATGCGATCTTTATGTAACGCAGAACGGCTACGGCGATTAAGAATTAAATAGCGATAGCGCCGACGCACAGCAGAAAATCGTGCGTTAAAATCATCGGAAACAGGCTTTACCCACAACAGATTAATATCAGCGGGTAAATTAGTATTCGCGCCCAACACCCAATTATGATCAGGCCGGCTTACCTCGGTATCAAAATGAACCACTTGCTGTACGGCATGCACCCCTGAATCCGTGCGCCCTGCTGTAATGGTGCGGATAGGTCCATTCGCAACAACCGATAAGGCTTGTTCTATTTTAAGCTGTACGGTCGCCTGTTCAGCCTGCACCTGCCAGCCTGAATAGGCAGTGCCATCATATTCAATGCCAATGGCAAATCGTTGCATAGAATACAGACACTATTTTATAAGCTATCCAATAATTTCTTGGCTTGTGCTTTTTGTGCTTTATCGCCTTCTTCAAGTACTTCTTCCAGTATCGCGCGTGCACCGTCTTTTTCATCCATTTCAAGATAGGCTGTCGCCAAGTCTAGCTTGGTTGTTACTTCATCAACACTCTCAAAATCACCTAATGCAACCTCATCGGCACTTGCACTATCCGCTGGCAAATCTGTTGCTGGTAATTCCAAACTTAACGATGTTTCAGTATTATCTTCAAGTGTGCTGTCTGCAGATTCAATAGCGGCTGCCTGCATATCCTTCAGATCAGTATTACCAAACTCCCCGTCTTCAGGCACTGCCGCCGATGCAAATTCTACTGGGAAATCAAGCAATGCATCATCTGCCCCGGAGTCCAGTAATTCATTGCCCATTTCAAGAGACGGGTCAAGCAAATCCATTGGTTCTTCTATCGGAGATTCACTTTCTGCTACATTTTCCGCCGCACCTGCTGCTACAACCGCTCCTGATGCTGCTGCAAATCCAGCAAATAATGCACTACCTGGTGACAAACCTTCACCCCATTCTGCTATTTTCTTCCATTGTGTTGGATTTTCCTTTAATTGTGTTTCAGCCTGTTCTGCTAACGCTTCAAAACCTGCTCCATCTTTTTGTTGGTATAGCACAAATAATAGTTTTTCCGTTACGTCATTATTGTTAGGCTCAAGCTGATGGGCTGATTCAAGCACACTTTGTGCTTTACTATAATTTTCGTAGTTAATATAGGTATCTGCTTCCAGCATTAAATCAGAAAAATGACTGTCGGCTTCTTCAACACCGCTCACTTCTTCCACTTCCGCCAAATTTATTTTAGCCTCAGCCACCAATTCTTTTGCTCTCACCTCTGACGTAGGCGTATCAACAGCCATTTCTTCCCATGAATCTTCATAATCCGAATCTTGGTTACGGCTACGCCAGAATAACCACCCCATCAAGCCTGCTAAACCAAGCAATAATGGCAATAATAACAGTTTCAGCAACCCAAATATTTTACCTATAAAACCAACAGATTCCGTAGTATCAACCGCTGCAGCTGTCATATTTGTAGCCGCTGTTTCCACCTCATCTAATACTGCATTTTCAGCCGTATCTACATCTATAGCAGCCACATTTTCAGTCGCTGTAACAACTGGCTCTTGTGTTGCCTCAGTTTGATCAAGTGGTAACACCGGTGGAAATGGCACATCATCTGCGATCTTATTATTTGCTGTTGTTCCATCCGTCTCTAAATCTGCGTCGGCTAACGATTCAGTTAAGGCAGCTCCATCCATAGTAAGTTCAGTTGAAGCGGCTTCATCTGTAGCAATAGTTGGTTCAACGCCCTCTTCCAGTTGTGATTGTAACTGAGCCAGTTCTGGGCTTTTAACCGAAATAGCCCGCTCTAATGTTTCAATTTTAGACAGCATTGCTGACATTCGCTGTTCTAAATCAAGTCTTTCCTGTGCAATCGCCTCAATTCGTTCTTGTGCCAAGCTCAACTGTTCATTTACTTGCCTAATTTGATCATCACCAGCAGCAACAAGCTCTTGCTCTGCTTCTAAATCAGTATCACTCGGTGCCGTCAATGCTAATCGTGCTTCTGATTCACTTGCTGGCGTTTCCATAGCCGTTGTTGTGTCAGGCGTATCAGATGTTTCGGCCGTATCTTCTGCTCCATCGTCAGCCACTTTTTCTACTACCGGCTCAACACGTTCTTCAGTGCTGGATTCCTGAGCAGCTGTAGTCGGTTTTACTGCTGTTTTTTGCTGTGCTTGATTGAGCCTACTTTGCCAAGCCACGTGCTCTGCCGCCACTGCCGCCAGCGCCTCTTTTCTTGATAAGCTCATTACCTCAGATTTCTCAGGGATATGTAATTCTTGCCCTGCTTTCAAGCCATTAATATTACGCCCTACAAATGCATCTGGATTCGCTTTCAAAATGGCCAGCATCATCTGCTCATGGGATACACTGCTATCAGGCCGCACTTTCGATGCGACTCCCCACAAAGTATCACCGCGCTTGACACCATAATTTGTTGTACCTGCCATGCTAGGCGCCCTTGGTGTGGGTGTAACCGCTACTGGCGGTACAGATTGCGCTCTTGCTGATCTGGTTGGTGCCACAGTCTTCGCTGGAGCATCGACTGTTGGCGTATAAATACTGGTGGGTGGATCAAGTAAAACTGTATATTCTCGCAGTAATTTATTATTATTTGTCGTTGCTGACACCAAAAAACTTAAAAAAGGTTCCTTCATCGCTTGCGAGGAACTTATTTTAATAAAAGGCTTACCATTTCGGTACTCCACTTTAAATCGTAACTTTATTAGTGCGCTATTTCTGTCCAAGCCTGCAGTAATGAATTCACTATTCGATGCTAAGCCGACAAGAAAACTATCTTTGTCCGCTGCTTCAAATGAAGTGACTGGGATCTCTGCTCGGAAAGGCGTGTTCAATGCTGAAGAGACTTTAATATTCCCTAAGCCAAAGGCATGGGCATATACAGGGGCCATTAAAATGGCGACACCTGTCAAAACTGATTTTAAAATTGGCTTATTAGTCATGGTCTTACCCTTGGTTCTTAAAGAATGTTCTATCATTCTTAACTAATTATAAGTATTTGTCTACTAATATCTCTGCAATCTGGATACTATTTAATGCAGCACCCTTGCGCACATTGTCGGCTACTACCCATAAATTCAAGCCTTTAGGGTGTGAAATATCTTCTCTAACCCGCCCAACAAAGACAGGATCTTGACCCGATGCATCGCTGATGGCGGTTGGATAACCACCCTCTTTATGCGCATCAATTAGCTCAATGCCAGGTGCAGCCTCAAATAAGGCTTTGGCCTCGGCAGCCGATATTTTATCTTTTGTTTCGACATGGATAGCTTCTGAGTGACCATAGAACACAGGCACCCGTACCGCCGTCGGATTCACCTCGATCGCATCATCGCCCATAATCTTTTTCGTTTCCCATACCATTTTCATTTCTTCTTTGGTATAGCCATTGTCCTCAAATACATCAATTTGCGGCAAAACATTAAATGCTATCTGTTTGGGATAAATGATACTTTCAACCGAACGACCATTGAGTAAGTCAGCCGTTTGTTTGGCTAACTCGTCCATTGCAGGTTTTCCTGAACCCGATACTGCCTGATAAGTACATACATTGATGCGCGTGATCCCTACCGCATCATAAATAGGCTTTAATGCAACCAGCATTTGAATGGTTGAACAGTTTGGATTCGCAATAATGCCTCGGTTTTTATAATCGGCAATCGCTTCAGGGTTCACTTCAGGGACAACCAGTGGGATATCATCATCATAGCGAAAGTGTGAGGTATTATCGATCACCACACAGCCTGCCGCCGCAGCTTTAGGCGCATATTCAGCAGAAACACTCGCACCAGGCGAAAACAACCCTACTTGTACTTGCGAAAAATCAAAAGTTGCTAAATTTTCCACCCGCAATGACTTGTTACCATAACTTACAGTCGTCCCTGCGGAACGTTCGCTTGCCAAGGAAAAGACTTTATCTACGGGGAATTTTCGCTGATGCAAAATATCTAACATCGCTTGTCCTACCGCACCCGTTGCGCCCACTACGGCAATATTTACTTTTTTACTTGTCATACTTAAATCTCTTTACTTGCTATTTATCTACAGCGCAGCCACCACGGCATCGCCCATTTCAGAAGTGCTGACACGTGTCATCCCGTCAGAATAAATGTCCGCTGTGCGCAACTTCTGATCAAGCACCTTACTCACCGCTTGTTCGATCCGATCTGCCATAGCAGATTCATCCAAGCTATAACGCAGCATCATCGCAACCGATAAAATAGTGGCCAGTGGGTTTGCGCTGTTTTGCCCTGCGATATCTGGCGCCGAACCGTGGATTGGCTCATACATACCTTTACCATTTTCATCTAATGACGCCGATGGCAACATCCCAATCGAGCCGGTTAGCATTGATGCACAATCCGATAAAATATCGCCAAACATATTGGTGGTCACCATCACATCAAACTGCTTCGGTGCGCGTACTAATTGCATCGCTGCATTATCCACATACATATGGCTTAGCTCAATATCCGCATAATCTGCAGACAATGCTGTCATCGTATCGCGCCATAACTCCGTGCTCTCCAATACATTTGCCTTATCAACCGAACATAAACGCCCTTGCCGTTTTTGTGCGATATCAAACGCCACTTTACCAATACGATTAATCTCACTTTCGCGATACACCAAGGTATTAAAACCTTCTTTCTCACCATTGTCTAAAGTGCGCACACCACGCGGCTGCCCAAAATAAATACCACCGGTTAATTCGCGCACAATCATCAAATCTAAACCAGCAACCACTTCAGGTTTTAATGTTGAAGCTTCGGCTAATTGTGGATATAGAATAGCCGGGCGTAAATTAGCGAATAAATTTAATGCTGAGCGAATCGCCAGCAAACCTTTTTCAGGCCGCACACTAATATCTAGTGATTCCCATTTATAGCCACCAACGGCACCCAACAAAATGGCATCGGCTGATGCTGACATCACCCGTGTATCATCTGGGAATGGCGTACCTGTCTCATCATAGGCAGCCCCACCAATCAAACCATATTCCAATTCAATCTCTAAGCCTTGCTGCTGGAAGGCGGCTAACACTTTAACGGCTTCTGCAACAATTTCGGGGCCAATACCATCTCCGGGTAATACAACTATTTTTTTTGTCATTTCTCTGGGATACCAAATTAAAATTTCATGTTCAAGTCTTTATTTCACACCAGCTTGGTTTAATTAAACAACCACGGTGCTTCAGCCTGCCGTTTTTCTTCATATGCCACAATATCTGCTTCATACTGGAGGGTTAACCCAATATCATCAAGTCCATTCAGAAGGCTATGCTTTTTAAAAGAATCCACCTCAAAAGCAATGATTTCACCATCGGGCAACGTAATCTGCTGAGCAGATAAATCAACCCGTAGTTGATAGCCTTCTGTCTGCGTGACAGTATCAAATAAACCGTTAACGACTGTTTCAGGCAATACAATCGCCAAAATGCCATTTTTGCTTGTGTTATTAAAGAAAATATCTGCAAAACTCGGCGCAATCACCACCCGAACCCCAAAATCTTCTAAGGCCCATACCGCATGCTCCCGACTAGAGCCACAGCCAAAATTTTCACGGCCCAATAAAATACTGCCACCTTTGTACCGCGGTTGATTTAATACAAAGTCGGGATTCAGTGGTCGGTGACTACAATCTTGCCCCGGCTCTCCATGATCAAGATAGCGCCATTCATCAAATAAATTTGACCCAAACCCACTGCGACTGATTGACTTCAAAAACTGTTTTGGAATAATTGCATCGGTATCCACATTAGGTCGGTCTAATGGAATGACAATACTTTGTTCTACTGAAAATGGTGTCATATTTTGCTGCTCTTTCTCACGGGTTTAAGGGACAAATTTAAAGGTCAAGAAGAAGCTGACTGGAACGGCATGACTGATGCTCGGTAAGTTTGCCAATTCTTTTAATTTTTCAACGCCCGCCACCAAAGCAAAGTCCCCTACATTTAATACAATAGGCTGCAAAGCGGCCACGGCCATTTTTGCACCCACCAATCGGGTAACGACTAAATCTAATGACACCATCTTGCTTTGCCCATGCAAATCAAGCTGTGCATCGACAATCATCCCAATATTAGCCCCTTCTGCTATCGCATCCAGCTCAAGCATATCCAACTGACCAGTCACCGTTGCCTTGGCATATTGTGAAACATCAAATAAAAATTCTTTCATCCGACCATCTCGTATTTCGTTATTGGTATCAACACTAGCCAAGTCTACCGTTAAGATGAATTTTCCATTTGCATCAACCTCGCCCGTAAAACTATTAAATTGATGCGTTTCAATCATATTAATTTTTTTAATAGACATGAAATTTAACCGCGACTCCGCCGGCGCTAACGCCCAGCTAGCCGCAGTGGCTGTATTCGCCATACCACTATATGCTAAAAAAGCAACAACAGATAATAAGCCTGCTGTGAACAATTTGTTTTTCGTTAATAACATCATTTCAGACTCCTAATTTACAAAGTGAATCAACAATAAATTTAAAATCAAGATTAACCTTACCTTAAGCTCGGCTATAATAGCAGGTAACGCACCTAAAATCATAAAACAGCTTCCTGTTATCGCTTATTTGCGGTAACCTAGTCTCATTGAATTGATAGCAATAAGGGTAAATAAAAAATGGGTTTTTTGCAAAATAAACGTGTATTAATTGTGGGAGTGGCGAGTCCACGTTCCATTGCATCGGGTATTGCCCTCGCAATGGCAAGAGAAGGTGCTGATATCGCATTCACCTACCAGACTGACAAACTAAAAAGTCGAGTTGAAAAAATTGCAGCGGAATGTGGCTCAAATTCGGCACTTTTATTCCCTTGCGATGTGGCTAATGATAGCGAGATTAAGGCCGTATTTGATCAGCTTGGTAGCCATTGGGATGGGCTAGATATTATCGTTCACTCCGTTGGCTTTGCCCCACGCGAACTATTGCAAGGTAACTATGTAGACAGCGTTACCCGTGAAGGGTTTGCGATCGCCCATGATATTAGTGTTTATAGCTTTGCCGCGCTTGCTAAGGCCGGTGCAGAGATGATGGCGGGTCGCAATGGATCGCTACTCACCTTGAGCTATCTAGGTGCTGATCGCGCCTTAGAAAACTATAATGTTATGGGAATCGCCAAGGCAGCACTAGAAGCCAGCGTACGTTATATGGCAGATGCGTTAGGGCCTCAAGGCATCCGTGTCAATGCAATTTCTGCTGGCCCGATTAAAACATTGGCTGCAGCAGGTATCAGTGATTTTGGTAAAAAACTCGCCTTTAGCGAACGCAACTCACCCTTACGGCGTAATGTCACCATTGAAGAAGTGGGGAATACGGCCGCTTTCTTATGCTCGGATCTCGCATCTGGTATTACCGGTGAAATCACGTTTGTTGACGCAGGTTACAATATTACAGGTAGTGCTGATCGTTAAATTTAGTTAGCTGAAAATAAAAAAGGCGCTGTTATCAGCGCCTTTTTTATGTGTGTAACTTAACTCGTTTTACTCAAGATGCTTGGTAAACACCTCAATCTCTGCCGCATCTTTAAGTGATGCAATTAAAGCCTGTGTTTCACTACTACCCATAGATTGTTTTAACTGTGTCAATACTTGTTCACGTATTGCCGCATCAACTTCTATCACCTCAGCATCGACTACATTGTATAGAGCGGCAACAATATAATTACCATTTTGCACAGAAAATCCTTTATATAATGTTTGAGCAGACACAGGCCGCGGCATTGCAAACACCTGCTGTCTTATCTGTGGATTTAAACCCGCATCTGTACGTGTATACGCCGCTTTTTCTTGCCAAGCACCATCATCAACAAACAAGGTCTCAGCAAGCTCTCCTGCCCGTAATTTAGCCAACTTTTCTTCGCCTACCGTCATCGCCTGTTCCCTTGCTTTTTCAGCACTCAATCGCGTCTTAATTATTTCTGACACTGCTGCAAGCGGTAATTGACTGGCCGCAGTATGTGTATTCAAATGTAAGACAACTGATCTATCTTTGCTTAATTCAATGACTTCACTATTTAAATCATTGGCTAATACATCATCTGAAAAGGCAGCCGCTATCACCTTCTTATCTGCCGCAATACCTGTACCACCACCGCGAGTGAACGCTTCGGTCGTTTGGATCTCCAAGCCTAATTCCTCTGCCGTTATTTCTAAGTTTTCAGGGTTTTCATAACTCAGCTCAGCCAACTGCTCTACCAAATCATAAAATTTCGTTTCTGCTTGTTGTGTGCGGTATAACGCTTCAACCTCAGTGCGCACCGTATCAAAACCTTTTTCTGTTGGTTCACGGATCCCTGTTAATTTAATCAGATGATAACCACCTTCACCTTCTACAATATCACTCACATCACCGACCGCCGCCAACTCAAAAACAGCAGTATCAAAAGAATCACCCATAACACCTCGTGGGAAATAGCCTAAACCACCCGCTTTTTTCGCTGATCCGATGTCTTCAGATAACTCAGTTGCCAATGCAGAAAAGTCTTCACCTTGTGCTAATCGTGCTTGAATATCAGTAAGCTTAGCTAATATGGCGGTATCATTCTCTCCATTTACTTCCAGCAATATATGGCTGGCGCTTCGTTGCTCTGGATCAACAAATTGTGCTCGTCTCTCTTCATAAAATGCTAGTAGATCTTCCTCTACTATCTCCACTTCTTTTGATAGCGTATCAACAGATACATCAATATAATCAACCGTTAATCTTTCTGGAGACTGGTAGTTTTCTAAATTGCTATCGTAGTAAGCTTGTATTTCAGCTTCGTCAATTGTTACTGTTGGTAAATAATCTTCTACTGAAATAACGCCATACGCCACTTCCCGCGTTTGATTTTGCAATCGTAATTGTGCATCAATTTGACTATCCGTTACAAACATAGTTTGTTGCGCATTACCCATGAATTCTTTAGATAATAGATCTGTCCGTAAGCGTGCTTCATAAATATCTGTTGTCATGCCATTACGTGACAAAATTGCGATATAGGTCTGTCGGTCAAATACCCCATCTTTCTGAAAAACAGGTGTATTTTTAACTATTTCAGACAGATCAGCATCGCTAATATATTGCCCCAAATTTGCCCCTGCTTGGAACAATACTTTTTCATCTATCAATCCACCCAATACATTTTCTTTGGCAGCCATACCTTCGACCATCTCAGGACTATAATTTTCGCCCATCATATTTCGGATTCTATTTCTATATTGATCATAAGCACGACGAAATTCTGACTGTTTGATTTCCTCTCCATTGATATTCGCAACGATCGGATCAACAGGGCCATTAAAATAAGAATTTAGACCAAATAATGCAAAAGTCAGGCAAATGAGGCCAATAATTGACCAACCAACCCAGCCTTTTACTCCTTGACGGATAATTTCTAACATAATTAAACAAGCCTTTTTATATCGCTAAGTAAAAATCAAAAAAAAGGCGCACAATGTTAATGTGCGCCTATTCTTATTTATGGCGGAGCGGACGGGATTCGAACCCGCGACCTCCGGCGTGACAGGCCAGCATTCTAACCAGCTGAACTACCGCTCCTAATGTTTCTGGTGGGTGTTGAGGGGATCG
>DBOG01000049.1:21492-27807 GCA_002299915.1 Proteobacteria bacterium UBA652
CTCCCAGCTGAGCTAAACACCCATCAAACTAAACCAGACTAGTTTACAGCATCTTTAAGAGCTTTACCAGCTTTAAACGCAGGAATTTTTGATGCTTTAATTTGGATTTCAGCACCTGTACGTGGGTTACGGCCGGTGCGTGCTGCACGGTCACGTACTGAAAAAGTACCAAAGCCTACTAATGTTACTTGGTCGCCACTGCTTAATGCGCCTGTTACTGCAGAAGTCATGCCATCCAGGGCTGCCGCTGCTTTTGATTTTGAAATGTCTGCTGAGGCTGCAATTGCATCAATCAATTCAGATTTGTTCATTATGTTATTCCTCTAGGTTAAATAAAAATATTCTGGAATCATTCTCTCTATCTCCACTCGATAAAACGCGATGTTTATATCGAAGAGGGAGCCAATATAACTTTAGCGAAAACAAGCTGTCAAGCAGTTCTATTGCTTTATTTTCAGCTTATTTCTCATCGTCTCCCTAAGTCATCCAATAATAAAAACTAAACCTGATATAGAAGAATGGTTTAGCGTGATAAATTTAGGTTGTTTCTGAGATCCAACGGCGGGTTAAATTAACGTATTGAATCAGTGAAATTGTTTCTGGTCGTTGCTTTGGATCGATCTCTTCCGCAAACAATTGTATCTCGGTCAGCTTGTTTTTAAGCGTATTTGCAATGGTTTTACGACGTTGTGAGAAAGCTTGTGAAACAATTTCATTCAATGCCGCCAACGGCACTTGAGTTGGAAATTGACGAGGGCGTAAATAAATGATGGCAGATTCGACTTTAGGCATCGGCTCGAATGCAGTTGCAGGCACCGTGAAAATATTTTCGGCTTCACACTGGTATTGCACCATAATGCTTAGTTTGCCATAAGTTTTACTCCCTGGCTGAGCACACATCCTCTCCACCACTTCTTTTTGTAACATAAAGCACATATCTTGAATATGGTCTGCTTGTGATAGCAGATGAAATAAGAGCGGCGTTGTAATATTATAAGGTAGATTACCAATAATGCGCAGCAACTTATTAGGATCTGTCTGCAATTGCTTATAATCAAAGCTGAGCGCATCCGCTTCATGGATCCGTAAGTGTTCTTGGGTGGCAAACTGAATCCGTAATAAGGGAATTAAATCCCGATCTAACTCAATTACATCAAGGCTATCCCCCGCCGCCAACAATAATCCCGTTAATGCGCCTCGACCAGGGCCTATTTCAACCAGTTGCTGACCCGGCTGAGGAGAAAACGTTGTGATAATATCCTCGATCACGCCTTGATCATGTAAAAAATTCTGCCCAAATCGCTTGCGGGCTTTGGGATAAGGATTAAATTTACGCGCCATGATTTATCTCAGCGCGATTTTTCCTAGCCCTAATCATGCTCTCTGCTTGCATCACCGCAGCTTGTAAACTACCCACGTCCGCTCGCCCTGTTCCCGCCAAATCTAATGCTGTGCCATGATCCACCGATGTCCTAATAAAGGGTAAGCCTAAGGTGATATTAACCGCCGCACCAAAACCATGATGTTTTAATACAGGCAAGCCCTGATCATGATACATCGCCAATACCGCATCATAATCTGCTAAGCGGCTGGCGACAAAAATAGTATCCGCTGGCCATGGCCCACTGACATCCATTCCGCGTTGCTGACAAGACGCTAACACAGGATTAATAACATCAATTTCTTCTCTTCCCATATGGCCACTCTCACCCGCATGCGGGTTTAAGCCACACACTGCAATTTTAGGGTTCTCCAAACCAAATTGTTGCTGTAAGGCATCATGTAAAATTTCAATGGTGTGGTTCACCTTATCTTTGGTAATTGCACTGCTCACCGCCTGTAGCGGTAAATGTGTTGTGACTAAAGCCACCCTCAGATCGGGTGTCGCTAGCATCATAACCACTTTTTCAACCGCAGCACCTGCTGCTAAAAACTCAGTGTGTCCCGTAAAGGAAAATCCAGCATCATTAATAATACCTTTATGCACGGGGGCGGTGACCATGGCATCAAATTGTCCAGATAAGCAGCCTGCCATGGCTAATTCTAAGCTTTCAAGTACATAGCCTGCATTATTTGAATTAAGCTCTCCTACGGATACTGGATCGGTCAATTTGCAAGGCAAGTAATATAAGCTACCCACAGGAGCAGGCTCAGCGCATACAGAAAAATCTATGGGGTTCAATTCAAGTGGTAACTTTAAATTTAGTGCGCATTGCTTTAATAAATCTGGATCGGCAATCACCACCAGTGCTGAAGATTGTGGATGTTGGGCGAGTTGAACACATAATTCAGGGCCAATTCCCGCAGGTTCACCTGCGGTTATTGCAATCCGAGCACACATTGTCAACGGTTACGATACTCAACATAGGCTTCATCACGCATTTGCCGCAACCAATTTTCTAACTCTTCTGCTGCTTTCCGTTGATAGATTTGTTGTCTTGCCTGATTTCGCTTAAATTCTTCTGCCATATTCTCTTCCCGACGATCGAACACTTTTAATAAATGCCAACCAAAACGACTTTTAAAAACGTCACTGGTTTCACCAATTGACATTATATTCATCACTTCTTCAAATTCTGCCACCATCACACCAGGGCTGGTCCAGCCAAGGCTACCACCTTCAATAGCTGAACCTGGATCATCTGAATGCGCGCGCGCTATCTCAGCAAAATCATCGCCATTTAAAATCCGTTCTTGTAATTTCTCCAAGCGTGATTTCGCGGCTGCTTCTGATACACCTTGATCTGATTTAACCAATATGTGACTCACCAAGGTTTGTTTTACCAAATGTGCCGAATCTGTTCGTTTTTCGGTTACTTTCAATAAGTGAAACCCTGCTCCACTTCGGATAGGCTCACTCACTTCATTTTCAGCCAACGATGAGACAACATCAACAAATAACCCAGGTAAATCGGCTTCTTGTCGCCAACCAACTTCCCCCCCATTGAGTGCATTTTCTCCGCTGGAATGGGTTATTGCTAACTTTTCAAAATCTCCTCCCTCATCTAATAAGCGATAGACTTCATCTACTTTCTGCTGTCCAGCCGCAAGCTGCTCGGTTGTTGGATCTTCTGCCACAGCAATAAGAATATGAAATATATGATATGAGGTCGTTGCAGTACCCTCTTGCACGGCTTGGGTTGAGATGAAGTTATCGACTTCCCGATTGGACACTAATATCTTATCATCTACTTCCCGTTTTCGAAGTTG
Source organism: Proteobacteria bacterium UBA652 (assembly GCA_002299915.1). Classification (GTDB taxonomy): domain Bacteria; phylum Pseudomonadota; class Gammaproteobacteria; order Nitrosococcales; family Methylophagaceae; genus UBA652. The sequence continues at coordinate 24,703 of DBOG01000049.1, forward strand.
CCCGACTATCATTTCATCACGAATAGACTCTCTAAACTCGGTAAAGTCATAGCCATCCTGCGCTAACACTTCTTGAAACTCACGCAAACTTAAATCATTTTGTTTTGCCACCCGGCGTAAGGCCTGATTGACACTTTCATCACTGACTTTAACGCCCATTTCCTGCGCCCTTTGCAATTGTAAATGCTGCAAAATAGCACGTTCTAATACTTCTTTACGTAGTGCTGCTTCAGGAATGTCTGCACGCCCACTTTCTGCCAGTTTTTGTCTAAATGTGGCTTCTAATTCCAGCAATTCACTTTCTAACACCACCTCGTTATTTACCACGGCCATAATCCGATCTAATGGTCGTGCCCACGACGTTGTCGCACAGCTGCCCACCATTAACACACATAACAAAATTCTAAACATACACCACCTAAATTTTAACGATTAACGACCACTGTTGCCAGTTGTTCATTCTAAACCATATCCCAACACACTTTTTCGTAATAGAGCATCAGCGTCATGGCCAACATCACCTAAGCCTTTTAATTCTAGCTGAATAAAGAAAGCCAAATTACGGTCTTGCTCCGTCACATCATGAATGTAATCCCGCACGACAAATCTGGTTGCCCAGCAGCAACTTTCATATTCTAAGCCCGCCAGCGATTCCAGGGTACGGCTCTCCTGCAACGAATGATACCACCGCCCAACAAAGCGCCAATTATCTGTAATTGGCAAACTCAGCGATGCATCGATCTGTTCCATTTCATCTCTACGATAGCGATGCGATAAATTTAATAACCGTCCATTGTCACCGCGATAGCGTAACTGTACGGTTTCCATATTGCTCCCTTTTCCGCCACTTGGATCCCATTGCACTTCACCACGTAATGACCACTCTTCTGCGATCGCAGCTGCCACTTCAACCACCATATCTGAATCCGACTCACGATTTACGGTCTCGCCAACTAAATTTACTTTACGATCTTCGAAGTGCTGAATTTGACCCACACTCAGCCGCAACCGTTCCCGACCATTATCTTGATCAATGAAGCGTGTTGTTAGCCCAATAGATAATTGATTCGCATCACCAATCCGATCCCCACCCACAAAGCGATTATGCGTAAACAATTGCCCCATATTAAAAGTGCGATCACTGGTATCAAATAATGGGATATCGCTTTGATCACGGTCTGGAATATAAAGATAATAAGCACGTGGCTCAAGTGTTTGAATAAACCCACGGCCAGCCCATATTATATCGCGCTCAAAAAACAGACCACTGTCTACACTTAAAATCGGTAAGGTACGAGTGGGGGATTTTTGATCTGGGCTTAAGCCAGCTAACGCAATATCATCGAGTTCATATCGGGTATGGCGTAATGCAATCCTCGGCTTAATAAAGCCTGCGGCTGTCGTAAACGGTAAGCTGATAGCCGGTTCGATATCAATTCGCTGCCCCGTAATTTGATCATTATGATCAAAGGCGACATATTCCGCTCGTAAATCATAATTGAACCCTTTATTTCGGCTGGGATAATGCCCACGTAACACAAGTTGAGGTAAGCGTTGATAAGGGTCGACAAGCTCTTCTACTAATGTTTGATAACCTTGTAATTGGCCTGTAAATCGCCAATACTTGCTACCATAAGCCACTTGTAACTGACGATTTAAATGGGTGGTACTGGCAAAGCTTAAATTATTGCCAAAGTCTTCTAAATAGGCTTTATCTGATACATAATTATAATCAATATGGCTTGTCCAACGTGATGCAAGCCGCCCATTGTGCTGCCATGAAAACTGTTTACGATCCTCATTGTGGTAAGGATTGATATCACCGCCATCTGCTGATTGATTATCGCTGGCTAAATATGCCGCACCGAACTGCCCCTGATTGCCACTGAATAAATATCGGAATTGCCCTTGTAACATCAACCCACGATCAGACATCCAACGCGGGGTGATGGTCGCATCTTTATCAGGCGCAATATTCCAATAATAGGGCGTGCTCAAATCAAAGCCGGTCTTATTTGAATTACCGATGGACGGCGTTAAAAAACCAGATTTCCGTTCATCATTCAATGGAAAATTTAGATAAGGTGTATACAAAACAGGCCAACCGCCCACTTTCACCACCACATTTCTTGCAACGCCAATGGCTGCTTCATGATCTAAACTCACATTATCTGCTTTTAGTTGCCAAGCATTGCTGCCCGCTGGGCAAGTGGTATACGTTGCATCGCTTAAATCTGTTAGCCGGTTACCTTCCCGATCAATATGCTCAGCTTCGCCCCGACCACGGGTTTCACGTATAAAATAAGTCGCATGGTCTAAACTTCCCCCATCCACATTAAGCGACCAAGTGCCTTTATCTGCTTCTAAAATAATATCGCTATCGCGTAGACGCACATCGCCTTCTGCAATGACTTCGCCCGTTGCTTCATTATAAGTTGCATGTTCTGCTGTTAATATTTGACCATTTTGCCGTATTTCAACATTGCCCGTAAATGAAGATACATCTTCGCGTTCTAATCTGATTTCGTCAGCTGCCACCTCTAACGGTGTCTCGGTATTTGCGGTGTCTGGCGTTAAGAAATCCAACTCTGCTGGTTGTTCACATAATGCCCATGTTGGCTCGCCGCCATACGCAACCGCACTTGCTAATATCAGCAAGATCGCCCAGCCTATTTTTATCCGCATAAGATCCCTTCATTATTTGCCGCACAAACAAAAACCACACGCTAAATTTTCATTCCAAGCGCTATTTATCTCATAGCCAGCGACTAACATCAATTATCGTTTAATTAAAACATCGTAAGATCCGTGAAATAATGTCTACAAATAAACAAGTTACCTTTGTTTTATAAATTATCTCTAGCCATAGAATACCGCTCACTTTTCTCTGCTTACCGCTCATGTTACTAAGCAACAAAAATAAATCGGTTGACATGCTCCACGATAGTCAATATAGTGTGCGACTTCTTTCGAGGGGCTATAGCTCAGCTGGGAGAGCGCTTCGCTGGCAGTGAAGAGGTCGACGGTTCGATCCCGTCTAGCTCCACCATATTTGTCTTTAAGGTACAATAGACATCGATAGAAAACAGTTTTAGGTCCCCATCG
>DBOG01000046.1 GCA_002299915.1 Proteobacteria bacterium UBA652
GGCTCAACTGCTTCAGGAGCAACCGCTGCTTCCGCTGCCGGTTCTGACTCTGTTGGTGCAGGAGCAGGATCTGGTTCCGCTACTGGTTCGGGCTCAACTGCTTCAGGAGCAACCGCTGCTTCCGCTGGCTCATCAGCTTCTGGTGCAGGCTCAGCAACTGGCGGCGCTGGAATATTAACGGGTTTTTGTTGGTAGCCATCGCTAGAGCCATATAAAGCAGGCCAAATTAATACCAACACAAATAATGTTAACAATACTGTTAATAAAAGAATAATCGTGTTTTTCATTGTTACTTAATCCTCATTTTTAAAACGTAATTTTTTAGTAGTATGAAACCTTCTGCTTGACTCTATGATACGTTCCTGACCCGGTGAATTCAAGCCACCTTCCCTGTCAATAACCTCCTTATTCCATAAGATCTGCTAATCGCATTAATTCAGCTATTTTTTCTGCTGAATTTTCGTTAAATTCTATGCCCATGCCGCTTGCAAAAGGCTCTGGCTGTTTACCAAGGTGCGCATAAATAATAAGACAATTAAGCGTGATGCTCGCTGCCGGAAATTGTAGCGTCAATTGGCCTAATTCTGACACATTATCTGGCGATAGGTCTGGCGTAACATCTGCCAAAAAAGCGCCGCCTTGACTGATTGTAATGGTTGAGCCTGCGAGGTGTTGACCGCCGATAACAAGTTCATATTCAACTTTTATTGGCTTACGCTCTCCACCTCTTTTATCATCTTCTATTGGGCTCATAATGCTGACCTCCCTCGAATTAATAACATTCTGATTTCTAGTATACTCCTAACAAAAAAGTTAGCCAATTTTAACCAGCACCTCTCCCATCCCAATTCCTGCCAAATCCCCTGTATAACGTTGCACGCGTGAAAATGTGGTCAAATTAGCGAACTTGGTGTCTAAATTACGAAAAGAGGCCAGCATCAGCGGCAAAAAAGCCAAGGTGTGTGCGCCACAATCATTAAAGTTAGCGCTGACTCCTTGCTTGGGTGCTTGCAATAATAGTAGCGTGCCACGCTTCATGCCATAGCCAAGATGCGCACCAACCTTACCGAGTACCGCGATGGTGCCAGACACCATTCTGCCGCCACAATAATCACCAGCATTGCCTTCGATTAAAATATAGCCACGCCGCATATGATCGCCGGTGCGAGATCCCGTGTTACCCGTAACGATAACAATCCCGCCCGTCATGCCATTTTTCTGGCCGACACGCGCACCACCCACAAAATCGCCGGCATTGCCGTTGATTTTAATTTGGCCGCCTTTCATCTCGCAGGCAGTATAAGCCCCTGTGTTCCCTGCTGCTAAAATGAAGCCATTTGTCATCATCGCGCCGAGATATGCGCCGATGTTGCCGCTAACTTCAATTGTGCCGAAAGACATTTGATTGCCGACAAAATCAAGTTTCTCGCTGCTATTTTCAAATATAATATGGTTGGTATTGTCGCCACGGATATCAAACACGCTATCCACTCGCACCGTGCGATTACCCGACGGCAGTTCAATCGCTGCAACCTCTGCTGGCGTTTTATCTTCCAAGCGATCAGGGGTGAGCGCCGAACAATCAATCCGCTGGCTTGGCGATGTTTTTAACTTCAGAATTAAGCTGCTCATGCCATGATCTCCTGTAAGTGGAAATGGAAGGGGCCGAGTTTCCCGCCATAGTTACCTGCTGAAATCCGTTTGATGCCATTGGCTGCGCCGAGCTTACACACTGCCTCAATCCCTACCCGCATCGCCACATCAATATCTTCTTTGGTCAGACCATCAATAACAATTTCCATTACTGATTCAATTTCTGGCGAAAGCTCTGTTTTAGTTTGGCCTTTTAGTGTCGGACAAAAAGCATCATTAGTCGACGCATTCAGCGCCTTAAATTTGGAACCGACTTTAGAGCCGGAACGCACCACACCACCCGGAAAGGGCATAATCACATTGGGTATTTGTCGCATCTCTTCAATCGCCGCTTCGCAGGCATTTAAGGCTTGCTCTTGCGACTCGGCTAAGACGAGGAAATTGCCACCGCCCACCGATGCTTGAACCCCTGTCATTTCTTGGGTGAGGAACTCGCCATCCATCACAGGGATCCGCCAATAGCGTTTGCCATCAATCATTTTTGAGATTTGGAAGCCATCGCCAAAGAACCGTAAATTTTGACCTAAAGGAATTTCGGTGTCGCTTTCCAACCCTGAAAACAAAGCAGATGTAGGCGAAGTGAGCACACACTGACCAGAGCGCGTTTCAACTTGCTTTGCGAGGCTTTTGCCCCCCATCGCGAAGATTAAAATCGTCACGCCCGGTCGGCCATCTGGCGTCTCTTCGGGCGATAGAACCCGTTCAATCCCAGCCTCACAGCCACAGGCGATAACTGAAGTGGCAAAACCCGTAAAGGTCTGCGCTGAGATCATCGCCCATTTTTCATTGTGCGCCGTAATAATCAACCGTGTACCTTTCATTGGGAAGGCTTCGGCAAAGGTTTCGTCAATCGACACGCCGTTAATAATCATGCCGCACCTCCTTTTTCTTGATACCCAGATTGGTGGCTTGTCGGATGAATAATTAATCGCCCTCGACCATCGGCCGTCATTTCATCATCGCTGATTTTGAAGTTACCCAATTTCATTGACATATATTTATCAAAATAGGGCTGCAAGGATTTCTCGATGGATGCATCATAATCGGGCTTGACCACATGGGTTGCGCCCCATGTCACATCAATAAGATCGCCATTTTCAACGACCATATTGCCATCTTTAAACACATAATCTGGCTTGCTAAACATTTTCTCGCGATCGGCATTGTCGGTATACACCGTAATATCTGCTGCCGCCCCTGTGCCTAAATGCCCACGATCAGACAGCCCGACAAGCTTCGCTGCGCCCGCCCGTGTCATAATCGCAATTTCATACAGCGTATATTCGCGATCAATCGATCCTAAATTACTTGCTGCTTGCGCATCTGGGTTCAGCGTTGATAACACCTCATTACGAAATGATTTATCCATCAATAAACGGATCAAATGAGGGTAACTGGTAAAGGGCGCACCGTTTGGATGATCTGTGGTGAGGAAAACCCGCCACGGATCATCCACCAGCAAGAAGATTTCTAAACCAATCATCCATTGCAAAGCATTCACAAAGTTTTGGTCTTTATACTTAAATGGCACCACACCACAGCCCGCATCACATTCAATATCCATACACACCCATTTATTTGGATGGGCATGTCCATGGGCTTCATATTGATGCATACTGTCGCCTGAAGCCGTTACCGTTTGACCAAACAAGATCTGACCAACATCGGCGGTGATATTGTCATGGTTATTAATGGCTTCCGCAATTTCTGCCGCGCCGGATGAAAATTTGCGATCGCCTTCGGCACCATAACTATGGAACTGAATATGCGTCATATGCATGGGCAAGCCTTCGATCCCCTGCATGGTGTCGATTGTCATATCCATATTACCCGGCACGCCGAGATTACAGCCATGCACATGCAAGGGATGCGCGACACCCAGCTCATGCACTGCTTGTGCCAATCTCGCTAAAATATCACGCGGCGTGACCCCGTAATAAGCATTTTTCTCATCTAAATCGAGTTTACGCTGATTAAACTTAAACGCACTGATGCCACCAGGATTGACCACTTTAATCCCCATTGCTTGCGTGTGTGTGAGCGTCCATGCCACATAGTTATTAATCGCTTCCTGATCGGCATTTGAAATCATCATACGTAGCAAAAAATCATCGCTGCCGAGCATGGCATAGCCACCTTTATCGATGATCGGTGTGTCGCCCATTTCCATATGAGCTTGACGGGCATTCATTGGCAAAATAGCCGGCTCAAAACCTGCGGTATAACCCATTTCAGCATAACGATAGCCCGCTGTTAATGTGCTCGGTGCCGCATGGCCACAACCCGACCGCAGCAGCTCTGTTCGCGCGATCACATCTTGCGCATGATCTTCAGGCAACATGGTCCGCGCAATATTCACCTTCCCGCCCCCAATATGGGTATGCATATCAATCGCACCTGCCATAATGATTTTGCCACGGCAGTCTATTTCGGTTACTTTATCGGTGTCTGGCTTAGCAATAATACGCCCATCTTGAATATAAAGATCCTGCTGCTCACCATCCACACCATGTGCAGGGTCAAAAACGATGCCACCCACTAATTTTGTTATGTTTGCCATCGCTTATAATTCCTCTTCAATCGCGGCTAATACATCTGCCACATTGGGTAGGCCGCTGTCACGTAACTTTTGTACTGGCAACGCTACTACGCCATCGGTTCGGAAAACCTGCCCTGCATGATCGATTCCCGGCGTGCCGATAGGGATAAATACGGCAGGCTCGCTGCTAAATTGCATGCCTGATCGACCTAACACAATCGTATCTCGCGCGCCTTCAGTCGGCACAACATCTGCATCAAAGCTCGACACCCATAGCAACGTCTCCACTTCACCCGCTGCTAACATTCGTTCTGAATCATATAAATAAGGATCATAATCCGGATAGCCCAAACCAAAGCTGGTGCGCATCGGATAACCCGCCTGCCAAGCACTCACTTGATTGGCGGTTGTTTCACCGCCGATGCCGCCCAATGGTAAACCCGAACTCCGCGTGTCTTTATTTAGATCTTTAATCATTTCACACACAGTCTGTACCGTTGCTTCGGCGCCTTTAAAATCTAGCTCTCCTGCAGCCCACGTTACCACACTATATTTTGCTACTTTTAAGCGTGCTGCCAGTTTGCTCAATGCCGCCACATCAATCCCGCCCACTTGGCTTGCTTGCAGCGTTCTACCTGCCACCAATGCGCGCAATACAGACACCACTTCAGGTAAATCAACCGAATCACACGCCATCACCTCCGCCTGTTTTCCCGCTGGCGAAGTGGATGCATCGCCCGAAGGCGCTTTGCCTAAAAACACGATCTCGCGTGACGCAATATCTTGCTCGAACAAGCTCTCTTCATTCCACATACAACGCTCAAAAAATCGCGGGAAGCGGGATTCAATATCGCTGCCGACAACAACGAGCAAATCAACCCGGTTTTTTACCTCGCCCAATGTCGTCGTCATCCAACCGGTATCTTGCAAAACCAATAAATTGCGAAAGGTCGCTGCTGATGCATAATGATCAATCACCGCTCGGCTTTTATCGGCTAACGCCATCACGGCGCGTGCGCCATTCACATCCGTCGCCAATCCAGAAATCACAGATTGTGAGCTTGCTCGCAATAAATCTGCGGCTTTAGCAACCGCGATTGCTAAGTCAACTTCTTTTCCATTCACCCGTGGCTGCGTATCGGTAATCGGCGTTTCAAACCCTCTTTGCGTTACCGCATCACCATTGGATACGACCTTCACCTCCAGCCCCGACACTTCAATCGTTAAATCATCCGATGCAATCCCACAAAAAGGACTGGCAACGTCTTCTCTCCGTATAGGCTCACTCATTTTTTCGCCTTATTTATCGTATTTTACATATTTGAATCGCTGATCCGACGGCGTCCCCTCAAAAGGCCCATCTTCTTCGCTCGGCTGCCACATCACGACGTCATCCATTTTTTTTGCCAAGGCAAAGTCTTTTTCTGTAATGCCTTTTGCGCTATGCGTCATCAACTTTACCTCAACAAACGCATACGACACCACCAAATCAGGGTGATGCCACGCCACTTCTGCCAAATGGCCAACCGTGTTCACCACCATCAATGTGCCCTTCCAACTATTGGTTTTATATTTCCGACGGATCCAGCCATTTTCATAACGCCATTGTGGTAGCGCTTCAGCCAACCGTTGATTAATCTCCGATTCTGAAAAACTGCGTTCTGTTTCACTCATCTCTCTACCCCTTCTTCACTCGTACAATTAGAGAATCAACATTGTCCTCTTTCAGCCGGTTTTTCAAGGCATCCGCTTTTGCGCGACCCGTTATTGGCCCGACCAATACCCGATGCCATGTATTTGTATTATCAATGGTCACGGTTTGAATTTTAGACTCAATCCCCAATAATGCCAACTTTGCCTTATACCGATCCGCCACCGTAGTCTCCCTAAAAGAGCCCACCTGCAACACATAATCTGCCGGATTTTCTTCAACAACCGTTTCCACCGCTTCTTTTTCCAATGCGGCAACTAACATTTCTTCAGGCGACTGTTCCACTTCTATCGTTGGTTCTGTTGGCTCTTCTGGTGCTGGTTTGGCCTCAGGCGTAGGGACAGTTTGGGCAACCTCCACCTCCATTTCTGGCAACAAGGTATAAAACTCATAGGTTGGCTCAACCACTTCTTTTTTCACAGGCTTTTCAATCGCCACCGCATCCTCACTTGGCGAGGGCGACTCTTTCCCTATTTTTGCCGCCACAAACCCAGCTAACGCACCAAGGGCCAAGCCTAATAACAACATATTCCGCAGATTATTCTCGGCTTTATTTACTTTTTTTGCCGCAGGTTTACGGCGTGGTTTTTTTGTTGCTGTTGCCATTACATTGTCTCCGGCGCGTTTACGCCAATAATACCCAAACCATTAATAATCACCTGCTGCACAGCACGGATCAAGGTTAACCGTGCCTGACTCAGATTAATATCCTCAATAATAACGTGATGTGCATTGTAATAAGAATGAAAATCACGCGCCAAATCTACCAAATAATTGGTCAATATATGTGGCGTGTAATTCATCGCCGCTGACAGCACCACTTCTGGATAACGTGATAACGCCGTCATCAATGACTGCTCATGATCTTCGGTCAATAAGCCTATATTCGTCTCGCCCACCGCTTGATCCCAGCTTAAACCGCGCTCTGCCAGCTGCCGAAACACACTACACACCCGTGCATGGGCATATTGCACATAATAAACTGGATTATCATTGCTCTGCGACTTCGCCAAATCCAAATCAAAATCCATATGCTGATCAGCACTTCGCATCACATAAAAGAACCGCGCCGCATCACGACCAATTTCTTTTACCAGATCTCGCAACATAACAAACTCACCGCTGCGCGTTGACATCGCGATCTTCTCACCGCCGCGATATAACACCGCAAATTGCACCAATAAAACGGTTAATTTGTCTGCATTTTTACCTGATGCGGTTAAGCCTGCTTTTACCCGTGGAATATAGCCATGATGATCGCTGCCCCACACATCAATCACCAACTCAGGATTATCATGGAATTTATGTAAATGATAGGCAATATCTGAGGCGAAATAGGTTGTTTGGCCATTATCACGCACCACCACCCGATCTTTCTCATCGCCATAATTTGTTGACCGAAACCACCACGCGCCGTCTTTTTCATATAACACGTCGGCCGCTTTAAGCCGCTCGATTTCCTGCTCAACCGCCCCATTTTCCATTAAGCTGCGCTCTGAAAACCACGCCTCGTATTCAGTGCCAAAGGCTTCCAAATCCGCTTTAATGTCTGCCAAAATGGCAGTCAAACCTAAATCAAACACCTGCCGATAATTTTCTTCTCCCAGCAACGCCTTCGCATTGCGGGTTAAATCATCAATATGTTTTTCTTTATCGCCGCCAGCGGGCTCATCTACGGCAATATCTGCAAATACGTTTACGGCTGAACGCTGGAAATCATTACCCACCGTTGCCTGCAAAGTGGCAGCGATATCGAATACATACGCGCCTTTATAGCCATTTCTGGGAAAGGTAACTTTTTCACCACAGGCTTCCAAATATCGCAACCACACGCTGGTCGCCAAAATATCCATTTGCCGACCCGCATCATTCACATAATATTCCCGATGCACCTGATAGCCAACCGCTGAAAGCAAGCTGCTCACCACCGAACCATACGCCGCCCCGCGACCATGCCCGACATGCAATGGCCCCGTCGGATTCGCAGACACAAATTCCACATTGGCCGTTTTGCCTACGCCCATATCGCTGTTACCATAAGCTTCGGCTTGGCTTAATACGGTAGAAACCACTTGCTGCGCCATATCGGCTGTCAAGGTAAAATTAATAAACCCTGGGCCGGCAATATCGACTTTTTCGACAATAGAATCCGCTGGCAAGGTCGCCACAATGATAGCAGCCACCTCTCGCGGATTCATTTTCGTAGGCTTCGCCAACATCAACGCAATATTGCTCGCAAAGTCGCCATGCGACTTATCTTTAGTGCGATCAATTTGCGGAACAGGAAGCGAGACTTCTGGCAAATCACCCGCTACCACCGCGGCCTCTAGGGCTTGTTGAATAAGGTCTTGAAGTGCTTGTTTCAAAAAAACGTGCTCACTAAGGGTTCAATAATGGCTAATTTTACCGCATCGCACCGCAAGCCACACGTTATATCTGCTGATTGCCTAAACCCGCTTTGTCATCCCAACCCTGTCCTGAGCATCGTCGAAGGAGTAGCGGGGGGATCTTAACGCTTGACACCGGCCCCCGCCAGCAAAAAAGCAAAAGGGCGCACTAAATCCCCATTCTAGCAAGCGTATCAATCATTTCCCGTAGAAATCGCTCCGCTGTTGGGTGGCTTGCGGCAAAGTGTGCCTCTAGCTGCTGAGCGGTCTCTGGCAAAGAATCTCTGTTTTCAGTGGCAATAGGCTCTGCCAACAGTGCTTGAATATCAACATCTAAGGACTGCATCAATACCCGCGTGTCTGCATCCAACTCGGCATCTTGAATTTCTGCTTGTAGCTTATTTAATAAATCTTGTATGGTTTCTTTACTCATCGTGCTTCCCCCAAAAGGTTACAACTCAAGCTTACCATATTCAACTAATATTTCCTGAATCGGTACATCGCAGCTGGCGCAACCCGACACTGCGCCCGTTATCCGCGAAATTCGATCAACCGAATCAGCGCCATCTTCAATCAGCTGTATGATCTTTCCTCGCGTCGTACCGCTGCAAACACAAACCACTTCGTCTTCGGCATCGACTGTTTCAGGATTTTTATCGCTCACCCGCTACATTACCTAATCTCTATATTGCTAGCATCCAGTTTACCGCTCAAGGCAAGGCATGTATATACCTAACCTAATCTCAGGCTGCTTATAATCGTTCAAAATTGCTAGGAACAAGGATTCGTCATCCTTGCATACGTGCCACAGAGGGGTGAGGAAAACACTTAAGATCTCTCCTAACGTCGAGATCACTCGCTATAAAATTGACTGCTCATTCTGAGCTCAATCAAAAAATGAAGGTGATTTGTGTTGCTAGCGAACAGCCGTAATATCTTCAGCGGACACATCGCCACCCGTGTTACCCCAGGCGCCAAATACATACGTCATAATATCGGCAATATCTTCATCTGGCAGAAGGCCAAATGCCGGCATCGCGCTATTGTAATCCACCCCATTCACCGTGATTTTTCCCTGCAACCCCTTCACAGGCGCGGTGAGCGTCAAGGTTTTATCCGCCAAACAATCTGAATCAGCCAAGGGCGGAAAAGCACCCGGAATCCCTGCTCCTGTTGCTTGATGACACGCCACACAATGCGTGCCATAGAGTTTCTCGCCTTTTCCTGCATCGCCCGCTTGCACGGCCACACTAGAAAAAGCCAAAGCTGTCGTTACCAATAATAATTTCATTGTTAATTTCTCCGACTAAAAATAGAACACCCGAAGAACATGATTCTTTTCTTTGCGCTGTTAAACCTTGACATAAATCAAGCGTTTTCTTATTTTATTTGCTGCAAAATCTCCTGTGCCAGCTCTTCCATCCGCTCAAGGCTCACATCTGCCCGTTTAATAAAGAGTGCATCATAATGATCTGGGCTTGCCCACTGTTTACCTGTTATCTGACATCTTTTTGCCAGCTTATTCAAATTAAGATCTGCCAATGCAAACCCCAAGTCAGTCCATAACACCGCAAGGTGGCTTTCTATTTTATGATCTTGCTTGCCATCCGCAAGCTGTCGGATATAAACCGCTGTTTCCCTAGCGGCGGTTACCACCTTTCTCAACGCTTGAATAGATTCTTGTTTACGCGCATCGCTTGCCCGTGCCAAATTCGCCAGCCACGAACGCAGATGCTTAAACGCATCCCAAAGCAAGCCTGTGCTGATTTTATCTATCATCCGTCCCCATTACTAGCACGGGCACTCTCCTGAAGCGTGCCATGTAAGCCTTTAACAATAAAGTGGGTTTCCGAAAGTGTCATGATTTCTTCCGATCCCGTTATGTTTTCAGGAAACATCTCTGTGATCTTCAAGGCCTCCTCTAATTCCGGGTGGGATTCATTAATAAACGTCATGTTTTCGATGGTAGAAATAAGCGCATTATCCAAAACCTCCCAAACCCCCGTCGCGATTAAAGAATAAATAACATCAATCCTTTCATCTTCATGCGGCAAGGTCAGCGTCATCTCACCAAAACTATTGAAGCGACCATTTCGAATATAGCTATTCTCTGAGACTAATTTTGTGGCGATATCTCCCTCATATTCCGAGGGGATCTCTATGGTGCAATTCCACAAACCCCAGATCCGCTCTTCTTTTGTTTTAAAACCATGTTGTGCCATATCAACAAAAGATGCACAGCCAACAAGCGCGAACAAGGGCATCACGATAAAACATCGTAACAGTAATTTTTTTAGTAACTTCATAATAATCCTGCTTGCCTGAGTTTCTGGTTCATTTATATCATGTCTCTTTGATAACACAGGGGCAATTAAGCTCGCTAGCTTAATTCAGAATAAAGTCGCTCCAAGGGGCTAACCACCTTGTTAAGGTTCTGTTGCAACACATGGGTATAAATTTCCGTCGTTTTAACGTCTGCATGTCCCAATAGCTTTTGCACCACCCGAATATTCGTGCCCGCTTCAAGCAAATGCGTTGCAAAAGAATGGCGTAAGGTGTGTGAAGTCACCCGCTTATCAATCCCAACTTTGTTTTTTGCCGCGCGTAAGGACTTCTGCAGACCTGATTCATCCATATGGTGTCGCCGAGTTATTCCGCTGCGAGGATCTTGAGATAAATTCCTAGATGGGAAAACATATTGCCATTCCCATGTTTTTCCTGCTTTCGGATATTTTTTAGCGAAGCTTCCCGGTAAATAAACGCCCGCAACGCCTGCATCCAAATCTTGATTAAACAATAGCTTAACACCAACAAGGTGCTTTTTTAATGCATTAACAATTGATGGCGCGAGCAATGTTGTTCTATCTTTTCCTCCTTTCGCATCTCGAATCATTAGATAGCCATTCGCAAAATCAACATCTTGGATCCGTAAACGCAAGATCTCCATTACTCGCAAGCCTCCTCCATACATTAATCGTGCAATTAACCCTCTGGTCCCACCCATTTGAGATAAAACAGACACCACCTCTTTTTGACTCAAAACAACTGGCAATCTAACTGGTTTTTTTGAGCGAATAGGAGACAAGTCATCAGCCACAGATAAATCCAACACCTGTTTATATAAAAAAATAATCGCATTAAAAGCCAGGCTCTGAGTTGCTGCCGCATAGTTCTTGTTTGTTGCCATATCAGATAAAAAAGCCTCAATTTCTGGTTTGCCAAGCTCTTTGGGATGACGCTTTCCATTAAAGCGAATAAAGGCAAGGATCCATTTAACATAAGCCTGCTCGGTACGGACAGCATAATGATGATACCGAAGCACATCCCTCACCTTATCCATCAGCCGAACGGACTGAGATTGAAATTTTGGCCGATCTTCTCTCTTTTTTGAATGCGCCACAACAATATTCCCTGTTTTATCTTGATTATTATATTACTAGGCATTATAGTCCGTATATGTATAAGAATTACAGGGAATTATTATTCCCGTTAATAACAAGTTGCACAAATCGCTCCGCGAG
>DBOG01000016.1:0-42421 GCA_002299915.1 Proteobacteria bacterium UBA652
TTATTTTATCCGTTTTTTTGATGTTTTCTTTATCGGCTGCCGCTGAACCCGTGACCACTATTCTCAACTCTGGCCCGTCAGGTAACCGAGTTGATATTGTGGTGCTTGGAGATGGCTATACCAGTGTTGAGATGCAGAAATATGCCGATGACGTACAATCAGCAATCGATGATTTTTTTGCTGCACCACCATTCGATGAATATAAATCTTATTTCAATGTACATGTGATTGACGTTATTAGTAATGAATCTGGCTCCGACCATTCCGAAGCCGACCCTCCTACCTACAAAGACACGGCATTGGATAGCTACTACAACTGCAGATCTGAGCGTCTGATTTGTGTAGACACTGGAAAAGTCCAAACCATTATTAATAATAGCGTTGCGCCCTCTGCCCAAGATATAAAATTGATTATCGTAAATGATCCCGTCTATGGTGGATCCGGCGGATCAGTTGCGGTGGCATCAACAAATGGTGCCGCCTCAGAGCTTGTACTGCATGAAATTGGACATAGCTTTGGCTTGCTTGCCGATGAATATACTTATGGCTCAAGCAATTGTGACGCCCCCATCGAACCGGCCCAAGTCAATGTCACCACAAAAACCCTTGCAAATGACATTAAATGGAAAATATGGATTGAAGATGGCACGCTTATCCCAACGACAGATACTAGCCTTCTTGGTCTATTTGAAGGCGGAAAATATTGCCCTAATAATATATATCGACCAACTGATAACTCAAAAATGCGTAACCTCTCTCAACCTTTTGAGCAAGTCAATGAAGAACAGCTGGTCAAACGAATTTATAACTTTGTCTCGCCACTTGATAGTCAGTTACCCACACAACTCAATATTGATCTCACTAAGGGGGAAGTCCGCGATTTTCAACTAACCACCTTACAACCAGAAGATCATGATTTATCGATCACATGGATACTAAACGGTACCGTTGTCTCGACTAATTCCACCACCTACATGCTTGATACAAATAGCATGGAAATTGGCGATCATACACTCCGTTATGAAATCGAAGATACGACGCTAAAAGTACGACATGATTCCGCCAGCGTACTTAAAGAAAGCGGCCAATGGAATATTACGCTATCTAATGTCATGCGAGGTGATTGCACGGGTGATGGCACGGTGGATATTAGCGATGTGATTTGTGTCATTAATGCCGTATTAAGCTCGCCCAGCATTGTTTTGTTAGCGACTGATTGTAATGAAAGCGAAGGCGCAATAGATATTAACGATGTGATTTGCACCATTGATAAAGTACTCAATCCATAAGATATAAAAAAGGTCTTATTTTTACTGACGCGTTGTGTTAACAATATCCGCGATCAACCCTGGCCCTTGATAAATAAAGCCACTATAAATCTGCACTAAGCTGGCGCCAGCATCAAGCTTTGCTTGGGCATCTTTACCAGACATAATGCCGCCAGCGGCGATGATGGGAATACTATCGGGCAGGGCTTTGCGAAACTGCTTAAGGATTTTTGTTGAACTTTCAAATATAGGTCTGCCACTTAAACCGCCTTCTTCATCGCCATGGGTTAAGTTGTCAACCCCTGTTCGAGCGGCGGTGGTATTGGTCGCAATCACACCGTCAATTTTAAGTTCTGTAAAAGCGATTGCGAGTTCAGTCACTTCTGCAGCGGTTAAATCAGGCGCGATTTTGACCACCATCGGCACATACATTTTATATTGTGCCGCTAACCGAGCTTGTTCCGCTTTCAAGCCTCGTAACAAGATCTTCAAGGGCTCCCCAAATTGCAAGTCACGCAATCCAGGTGTATTGGGTGATGAAATATTAATCACAACATAATCTGCATAGGGATACACTTTTTGTAAGCAATCCAAATAATCCTCTAGTGATTTTTCAGCAGGGGTATTCTTATTTTTCCCTATATTAATACCGATTAAGGCATTCATATTGACCTGTTTTACTTCTGCCACCAAGGCCTCAACACCTAAGTTATTAAAGCCCATCCGATTAATAATCGCCTCGGCCTCCGTGAGCCGAAATAACCGCGGTTTTAGGTTGCCAACTTGTGGAAGTGGCGTTACTGTTCCCACTTCCACAAAGCCAAAGCCTAATGCAGAGAGACCCTCAAGACATATTGCATTTTTGTCTAAGCCTGCCGCTAATCCAACCACATTCGGAAACTCTAATCCCATCACCCTGACTGACTGGCTTGGTACAGAGGGATACAAGCCGCTTAACTTTAATTTATGCAGCCATTTTAAGCCCAGCAACCCTATATGATGTGCTTTTTCTGCATCCATTTGAAACATTAATTTCCGTATAATCTTATAAAACATTAACTTGCTACCTCAATCTGATATCCGCTGAATTTCCGTATATTTAACACGCCCGTGTCCAATAATAAATATTGGCCTTTAATCCCCTGTAAAGTGCCTGAAATCTCTGGCATTTTATCAAAGTTAAGCGACGTTACTTTGCTTGGATACGCCTCAACAGGGTAATCAATTGTCACCACATCCTCATCTAGTGCAATAATCGCATCCTGACCAAACCGATCTTGTACTGCAACAATCTCATTTTGACATAAATCAACCAAACGATCCCGCTCTGCCTTCAAATCATACTCTGCTGGAAGCCCTTTTAACATCTTCCGCCAATCGGTTCGATCCGCCACATGCGCCTTGAAAATCGTTTCCAACACCCCTGATTGATAACGTTCTGCTACGCGAAACATGGGCAAGGCTGCGGTGGCGCCTTGATCGATCCAGCGGGTGGGGACTTGCGTTCCCCGTGTGATCCCAACTTTTAAGCCTGAGCTATTGGCGAGATAAACAACATGATCTTGCAAGCAATGCGCTTCTCCCCACGCAGGCTCGCGGCAAGTTCCTGCCGCATAATGGCAGGTTTCTGGCTTCATAATGCAGAGATCACATTGTGCTAATGTTTGCGCACAGGGGAAGCAAAAACCGCCGCTATAGCTTTTCTTTATACGTCGTTCACAATGTTGGCAATTAATATCGCCTGTATGTATCAGCTGTATCGTCTTGCCGATTAATAGCTGCATCGCCAACCGCGTATCGCCCAGCACCATCTCATATTGTGCCTGGCCCGCTGTATTTAAGGCGACCTCCATTTTGGCTATTTTCCCGTGTATTACAGCCACATTTTCTCCGTTTTTTACCTATAAAAATAATTGCTCAAAGGTTTCGTTCATTTTACTTTATAATGCTTCCCATGCGAATTAAAATAAAGTTTTTTATTGTCCTCTTTTCTGTCTTTCTTCTCAGCGGCTGTGGTAGATTTTCATCGCCCCCATCCGTACCTGTCGAAACAGGCACCGCACAACCTTCCGCATCAAAAATGCCTGCAGAAGGTACGACATATACGCATAATCCTGTTGAAATCCATATACCAGCAAGCAGCACAGATACACCACAATATAATCCTGTCATCGCGCAAACGACCACTTTTGAACCTAATGCAGATCTCTGGCAACGGATCCGTGATGGTTTCCAGTTTTCTCACCAAGGGATGACTGATAGCACTATCAGCCAACTTAATTGGTTTGCCAGCCATCCAGACTATGTTTATCGCGTGTCTGAACGCGCTGCGCCTTATTTACACTATATTGTGGAACAAGTTGAAGCTCGTAATATGCCACTTGAGATCGCGCTCCTCCCCGTTATTGAAAGCGGCTTTCAGCCCTTTGCCTATTCCCGCAGTGCCGCCTCAGGCTTATGGCAATTTATTCCTTCATCAGGTGAATATTATGGCCTACCGCAAAATGAATGGTATGACGGACGGCGGGATGTAATTGCCGCTACGGATGCAGCACTCACGTATTTACAAAAACTCAACCAACAATTTGATGGTGACTGGCTACGCGCACTCGCGGCTTATAATGCAGGAGAGGGCACCGTTGGCCGCGCGATCAAAAAAAATGAGCGTGCGGGTAAGCCCACCGATTTTTGGTCGCTTGACCTGCCACGAGAAACCCGCGCCTATGTCCCCAAACTGCTCGCCATTTCACATCTTGTTGGCCAGCCTGAAAATTATGGCGTAGTGCTTCATCCTATTGCCAATCAAGCCTATTTTAGCGTCACCGATGCAGGTAGCCAAATGGATCTTGCGCTTGCTGCCCAATTTGCCGATATCAGCCTCGGCGAGCTCTATCAACTTAATTCTGGCTATAACCGTTGGTCAACGCCACCAGCAGGGCCACATACTCTCTTGCTGCCTCTTGAAAACAGTACTAATCTACAGCAGCAACTCGCCTTAAATCCCGAACGGTTACACTGGAAATATCACACCATTCAACAAGGCGATACACTTGGTGACATAGCCAAACGACAAGAAACCTCCACGCATCTGCTTAAACAACATAATGACATTGTGCGCAATCGCCTTACGGCAGGTCATAACCTCCGATTTCCCGCGCCCTCCGCCCCGGCAGCAGCCTATAAGACTAATGCTGATCATCAGCTAGCTGCCAATCGAAATATCCTTGCCGCAGCAAGAAAAATCACCCACACGGTCAAAAAAGGCGATAGCTGGTGGGCACTTTCTCGCCGCTATGGGGTTGATATGCACAAGCTTGCGCAGTGGAATAAAGCTACCCCAAGCCGCACCCTTCGGCCAGGACAAAAATTAGTTATCTTACAAGGTGGAAAAACTGCCATTACAACGCAAGCTGTTGCTACACGCGTGCAACACAAGGTAAAAAGTGGTGATTCTCTCTGGCAGATTGCCCACCGTTATCAAGTTGCAGTTAATGATATTAAACAGTGGAACAAACTCGGACAAACGCTGATTAAACCAGGACAAAAGCTCCTTATTCACCTACCACAGTAATGCTGCATATTGCCCTGTTTGAACCCGAAATCCCGCCCAATACAGGCAATATTATCCGTCTCTGTGCCAATGCAGGCGCACAGTTGCACCTTATCGAACCCTTAGGTTTTAAGCTTGAGGATAAACGCCTCCGCCGCGCCGGATTGGATTACCACGAATTTGCTAATTTGCAACACCATGCAAATTTTGCTCAGTTCTCCCAATGGCAAGGCACAAGAAGATTATTTGCCTGCACCACCAAAGCAAAGCAACACCATGATGCCCCCCGCTATCAAGATCAAGATGTTTTCCTATTCGGCCCCGAATCCCGCGGCTTACCCAACACCGTCCTCGACCCACTTGACGCTAACCATAAAATTCGCATTCCCATGCAAGCTAATAGCCGTAGCTTAAACCTGTCAAACGCTACCGCCATTATTCTCTACGAAGCTTGGCGGCAGCTCAGTTTTAATTAATCATTGCATATCCCAATTCTCCTCGGTATAATTCCCCGCTTAATGCCGATGTGGCTCAGTTGGTAGAGCAGCTGATTTGTAATCAGCGGGTCGTAGGTTCGAGTCCTATCATCGGCTCCAAATAGATCAAGGCCCGAGAGCAATCTCAGGCCTTTTTTTATGCTTGGCCGATCTCTCTGCTACACCTACACTCCTTATCATTAAATATTACGTTGAAAAAGACCCCGTTTTTGCCATTAACCCAAATATTTAAATAATTATTTTTGCGTAAAACTTTGACCTCAAAACTATTTTGCGGTAGTTTATAAAGACAAAGCTGGAACGACAGGCAGATACGACAGTATATGCCCTTGAGAGAGAAGTACAAAAGAAGTTTACACAAGAATTTTTGCCCGAATCCATGGCGCTAAATAAGCTCCGCTCAAAACTAGGGTTGCCAGAAGCAAACTGGATCTTAGTCTTTGGATCTGTCAAACGTTTCCATGAGCGTGGTTTTATTAAAACACTCCATAAGCGCTATCCACGTGCACAAATTATTGGCTGCACCACAACTGGCGAAATCACACCCAATGGCGTGCATGACGATAGCATCCATATCACAGCAATGTTATGGGAACGCAGTTCGCTACGTTTTGTGGCTAAGCCTGTCGTGAGCATGGCTGAATCTCACACTTTAGGAAATGATATTGCCGCGGATCTAAACCAAGCCGATTTGAAGGGCGTTTTTGTGCTCAGTGATGGCTTGAATGTAAATGGTTCAGAACTGGTTGCAGGTTTACAAGAGGTCTTGAAAGATGTTCCCATCACGGGTGGGTTAGCGGGTGATGGCGCGCAATTCACCCAAACCTTCCTACTACATAACGATAAAATCCAAGACAAAATGGTAGTGGCGGTTGGGATCTATGGTGCCGATGCTATTATGACGAGTGGCGCATTGGGTGGCTGGAAACCCTATGGCCCACCACGTAGAGTTACAAAATCTGATAAAAATATTGTGTTAGAACTAGATGGCAAACCCGCTTTACCACTGTATAAAATGTATATCGGCAACTACGCAAAAGATTTACCCGCATCAGGGCTAAATTTTCCGTTTGCCATTATGAGTGAGAATAAAATCATCACTGTTATTCGAACTTTATTGGCAGTCAGTGACAAGGATAATAGCTTGACCTTTGCAGGTAATGTCGCCGAGGGTTCAACGGTACGAATGCTACAATCCAATCATGATCGCTTGGTGGAGGGCGCCACAGATGCTGCCCGCCAAATTATCGATAAAGGCGCCAATCTCGCCGAAAATGCGGTTGCAATTTGTGTGAGCTGTGTTGGGCGTAAATTGGTGATGGCAGATCAAGTCTCTGATGAAGTCTATGCTGTGCAACGCCTGCTCGGAACCCAAACGGGTATCACCGGTTTTTATTCAAATGGTGAAATCTGTTCCGGCAATGATGATGCACACAGTATATTGCATAATCAGACGATGACGATCGCCTATATGAGCGAACATAACGCTTAAATCGCTTTCTTGAAAGATATCATTAAAAAAGGCGCCTCTTGGCCGCCTTTTTTAATTGCAAGATACGGATACCTTTACCTTCGATTGTGACTATGCTGAAATTTCCCTGGCCGCCGCTAATAATGCCAACCTCGCAATAACGCCATAGGCATAAAAACGATTCGGAATCGTGTCAGGTGCGCGGGTTTTATCGGGTGTACTGCAAGATTGTGCAAAGGCGAGCGGTTCAAAATGCATGCCGGGTGCATTCAAATTCTGGTTCACCCCACGCGCGGTATGAACACGATAAAATCCACCCACCACAAAATGGTCCATCATATAGACCACCGGCTCCGCAACCGCCTGATCTTCTCCCCATGTTTCAAGTGTATACACGCCTTCTTGTACTAACACATTATTCACCTTACTACCTTCCTTGGCTGCTGACATTTTTGTGCGTTGCTTGCGATTCAAATTTGCAACCTCTTCCGCACTGGCCACCATCATAATACCCATGCCATAGGTTCCTGCATCTGCCTTCACCACAACAAATGGCGGCTTATCAATGCCATATTCATCATATTTCTGCTGGATCTGATTTAGCATCATCCCCACATTTTTTACCAAACACTCCGTGCCCTCACGGTTCATAAAATCAATATCTCCGCATTGTAATGACAAGGGAGATATCAGCCACGGGTCAATCTCAATTTGAGCAGCAAATTCTTCAGCTACCGTTTGGTAATGCGTGAAGTGGTCAGATTTCTTGCGATCACTCCAGCCAGCAGATAAGGGTGGAATAACTTGCTGCTCCAAATCCTCTAAAATAGCCGGCCGCCCTGCTGATAAATCATTATTTAACAACACCACACAAGGCGAAAAATCACCCAACCCAACGCGATTTCCTTCGCGCGTTAGTGGCGATAGCACACACTGCTTGCCCGAGGGTAATATTAGGGTTTTTTCTTCCTCAAGATCATCACGTAATGAACCAATTCTTGCTTCTAAGCCTGCTGTTTCAAAAATCTGGCGTAAGGCTTCTAGGCTTTCTAAATAAAATAAATTTCGGGTGTGATTTTCAGCAACAATTAAAATCCGCGTCGCATTAGGGCATACTCGCTCTACCGCCATTTGTGCTGCATTAACACATAACGGCATGAATTCAGGGTTAAGATTATTAAATCCAGCTGGAAATAAATTGGTATCAACTGGCGCCAATTTAAATCCTGCATTGCGCAAGTCAACAGAAGCATAAAAAGGCGCCGGCGTCTCCAACCACTGCCTACGCAGCCAAGATTCAACTTTGGTTTGATGCTGCAATAAATGCTTTTCTAACTGAAAGAGTGGCCCATCTAATGCTGTTGTTAAATGTGGTACTTCACCCATATTCACTTCCTCCCAAAAGTTATTTTGCTTAAAGATTGCTTACATAAAATATCAAATGCGTAATATTTTATCTGCAGATGTTAAGTTAAATCTTAACTAATTCGTATTTTACACTGGATCATCACGTCAATATGTTATATTGTCATAGTGTTTGTACTCAACTAAAACTCGTTAATCAATGTATTATCGTAACAAGTTAAAGTGTTCTGTTAACAATAAAGGTCTCTATCTGGCGTGGATAATAACAACTCTGAATTTACTGGTCTCAAAGTCATGGTCATTGATGACAGTAAGACCATTCGTCGTACTGCCGAATCTTTGCTAAGCAAGGCAGGCTGTACTGTGCTGACTGCTGACAATGGCTTTGAAGCGCTGCCGATCATCAATACACAACGTCCTGACATCATCTTTATTGATATTATGATGCCACGGTTGGATGGCTACCAAACCTGCTCTTTACTTAAAAATAATAGTGATTTTCAAGATACGCCTGTTATTATGCTCTCCAGCAAAGATGGCTTGTTTGACCGCGCAAAAGGGCGGGTTGTTGGCGCAAAACAGTATCTCACTAAACCTTTTACCAGAGAAGATTTGCTTGGCGCCATTCGCAACTATCTTCCCAACAAATAATATACAGACGGATCCATTATGGCGCTTATTCTTATTGCTGACGACTCCCCTACAGAAATATTTGTATTACAACAAATGTTAGAACAACATGATCATACAATCCTGACTGCCGAAGATGGCGACCAAGCAATTGAAATTGCCCGCGACAAGCAACCTGATTTAATTTTAATGGACGTTGTTATGCCTAAACTCAACGGTTTTCAAGCAACGCGTCGGCTCCATAAAGATTCGGAAACAACACATATTCCCGTGATTATTGTCTCTTCCAAAGATCAAGAGACCGATCGCCTCTGGGGTTTGCGCCAGGGCGCAAAAGGTTATTTAGGAAAACCGGTCACAGAAGCCTCATTGCTAGATGAAATTAATCGTGCATTATCGCTGGAGCAGCAATAATGTCGCTTAATGGACACGATATTTTAGAACGGTTACATAGCTTTAGCCAACGTAGCCAACAACTAAGGGCGGCCTTATCCGCTGACGGTCATCTGCAAAGTCAATGGAGTGCGGTTGGTTTTCGTGTCGGACAAAGCCGCTTCCTTGTTAGCTTAGATGAAACACGTGAAGTATTCACCTACCCTGATAAGATGACACAGGTGCCTAATGCCGCGCCATGGGTGTCTGGTATTGCTAATTTACGTGGTGAGCTATTACCCCTGCTCGATCTACAATATTTTCTGCATAATCAACCGACGCGACTCACGCAAGCGTCTCGCATTATCATGATGAATCATGCTGATTGCAATGCTGGTTTGCTGGTTGATGAAGTATATGGCTTGCATCATTTTAGTCAGCCACCCGAATCCAGTAACACCGAATCATCCCCTTATATCTATGGCAATGTGTTTCACCAAAACATTAATTGGCATGTATTTAGTTTTAATCTTCTTGCTGCTGACCAACATTTTCTTAATGTTGCCGCACATTAATATCGATCAGGAAAAATGCTATGACCACCTCTTCTAACGCTTTCTTTTCATCTCTTGTATCAAAAAAAGGCTTACCTTTCTTGATTGCAGCGCTGGTATTTTTGCTTATTACACTTGTCAGCCTTACTTATATTGCATGGCAGCAAAGTACAGGTCAGAAAAACCTCCGTGCCATCGGACAATTGCAAGCATTATCTCAACAAATTCCGCTTACTACGCGGCAAGCTACTGATGATCTTCGCCTGCAAAGTAAAGTGATACCTTTGCTTGATCAAGCAGATACCGTCCTTGCAACGCTTGCCCCTGCAGCATGGGCACAAAAATTTAAAGCGCTACCTCATCTTTCTGAAGACGAACTGTCCCCCGTGTCAGCAGATCTGATTGATTTGCGTAGTGCGGTAAAGAATGCATTTGATAATCCCTATGATGATCCACAAAATTATCTCTACCCTGCAAGTGAAAGCATGCTGCAACATTCACAAACACTCGCAGATCAAGCGCATGCTATCCTGAGCAAAGTGAAGCCGCTCTACTGGCTTGCGCTGATATCGGGCCTGCTATTCCTTACTAGTTTGTTTTCCCTGGCTTTCCAGCCATTAGGCGCCTCCACTAGAGCCTTCGGTGATATGGAAGAGAAAAATAAAAACAATCAAGATGCCATCTTGCGATTACTTGATGAAATGGGTGATTTAGCCGATGGTGATCTTACCGTATCAGCAACTGTCTCCGATGATATGACAGGCGCTATTGCGGATTCTATTAACTACACCGTTGACTCCTTACGTGATTTGGTTGAAAACATTAATTCAACCACGCTGCAAGTGGCTTCGGCAGCACAAGAATCTCAAGCATCATCAATGCATTTATCTGATGCTAGTAACCATCAAGCAGAACAAATCACGTCCGTTAATACTACCCTAACAACGATGGCAGATTCTATTGGTAAAGTATCTAGTGATGCCAGCCAATCAGCTGACGTTGCTATTCAATCGGTTGAGCTTGCAGCACAAGGAAATCAAGCAGTACAAAAATCTATCTCTGGTATGAATACTATTCGAGAGTATATTCAAGAAACTTCAAAGCGGATGAAGCGATTGGGAGAGAGTTCACAAGAAATTGGAGAAATCGTAGAATTGATTAATGATATTGCTGAACAAACTAATATTCTATCTTTAAACGCGTCTATCCAAGCTGCAATGGCAGGAGAATCAGGCCGAGGGTTTGCCGTGGTCGCGGATGAGGTACAACGTCTAGCTGAACGCTCTGGTAATGCAACCAGACAAATTGATACCCTCGTAAAAACAATCCAAACGGATACCAATGAAGCTATTTCCTCAATGGAGAGAAGCACGGCTGAGGTAGTCTCTGGAGCGCAGCTATCACAAGATGCAGGAACCTCACTAGAACAAATCCAAAGCGTATCCCAGCAGCTAGCGACGATGATTCAATCTATTTCAACAATAACAAAACAGCAAGCAACTGCTGCGGCCGATACTTCTGACTCAATGAATGTGATCCAAGAAATTTCACTACAAACCTCAACCGGTACCACCGAAAGTGCGGCATCTGTTGGACGGCTTTTGGATCTGGTCAATGAGCTAAGAACATCCGTTTCTGGCTTTAAGCTACCATCATAATTGGACGGGTTATTTTAGATAATGTATTTTGTATTTACTTTTTATAAGCAACAATCCATAGCAATTTGGAGGCACAACTGATGGCTCTCAATTCAGATGTCAATTATAATGCTCTATCTTGGGTACAAGCAGAATTACAAGCGACTTTTGCCAGCGCAACTGATAACTTAACGCGCTATACGCAGGAGTCCGATGCCAATAGCATTGTGCAATGTATCGAACAATTGCACCAAACAGTGGGTATCTTGGATATGCTCCATCTTTCTGGTGCGAGCCTACTTGCATCTGAAATGCAAGCACTGGCTTTAGCGCTCCATGCCAAACAATCCAAAGATCCCGATGCAGCACAAGATCTATTAATGCAATCCCTGATCTTATTGCCTAACTATCTTAAACAGCTCAACAAAACACAACAAGATCATCCCTTGCATCTTATTGAAACCATTAATGGTTTGCGGACACTTCGTGGTGAAACCGAAATTGATGCCTACAGTTTGTTTTCCCCTGTCTTGTCAGTCCCCTTGCCAAGCTACGTCGCGCCACATCCAGAAACTTTTGTTTCACAGAATGATCTACAACAAAGCAATGTACACCAAACTTTCCAAATGTTATTGCTTAACTGGATCCAGAATACTGATTCCGGTAATTTGATCCAAATTTCTCAAATCATCCACCGGTTACGACTTAATTCAGCTGAAGAACGAAGCGTACAGTTATGGTGGGCTGCGGAAGGCGTGATTGAATCCTTATTAAATAATGGGCTCTCTTCCGATAATATGGCCAAACTCTTATTGGGTGAATTAAGAGCGCCGTTGACCGTACAAATACAAAAAAGTGAAATCCATCTACTCAACGTCTTTCCTAGGGAATTACTGACAAAATTATTATTCTTGGTGGCGAAATCAACCAGTGAAGGGGAACATACTACCTCGCTAAAATACACCTTTGCACTTAATTTCTTCGACCAAGAACAACATAACCAGATCTATAATCTTAGCTCTGATGCGTTAGCACAAGCACGAGAAACACTTTACACCGAGATTCAACATACTAAAGAAGAAGTCAGCCAACTTGAGCAAATAACGCCACATCAATCAGATCAATTACACCGTATCGCGCAACAGATTGCGGATATGGCGAATACGCTACATCTATTGGATGAAAAAACAGGTAAAACCTTGCTTCAAACGGAGGCAGGGCATGTCAAAACAGCGGCACAAGCCAATACAGATCTTGATCGTTTCCAACTATTATCACTAGCCAATACACTGCTTAAAGTAGAAGCACTCGTTCAGCCCACGATTCATGATGTAGCAGATACGTCACCAGAGCTTGAACATTTACAGCACAGTGTTATTAAAGAATGTCTTATTGAGATGGCAGGCGTTAAAGAAGTGTTATCCATACTCGATAACAATGAAACAGATAATCCTGCCAGCCTCATTATCACGGCTACCCATCAAATATATAATATTGCGGGTAACCTCTCAATGGTTGGTTTTGCAGAAACGGCTGATTTATTCACCGCAACCGCAACCCACCTAACCGATAATGCTCAAGCACTCTCACCTGAGCGAATTAGCTTGTTTGCTGAATCAATTGCAGCAGGTGAACTCTTTATGGAAGGCATATTACAGCACGGACAACCGCTTGAGTTGATGATCAAGCAAGCCCAAAATAATCTAGGGAAAATAGATAGCTTACCGACGGGAACAGCACCTATTTCGGAAATAACGCCTGATCTATCATCTACGAAGCCAGTGATAGAAACATCTGTCTCGCATTATATCTCAGCGCTTGAAGTGGCGGCACTTGCGGCCACCATGGTAGAGCCTGACTTAACACGCAATATGCCTGCAACGGAAACGTCTGTTTCACATTATATCGCGCAACTTGAAGAAACGACGCAAGCAGTATCTCCCGAAGCAGATCTTGGTGCCTCATTACAGAACCCATCTGAGCCTGAAGAAGATGCCCCCCTATTAGTTCCAGAAGTAAGCATTACACCCATCACCAATTTAGATGAGCCTCTGATTGTTCCTGCATCTGCACTGTCTATCCCAGACGATCTGGCACAAGAGAAAACATTGTCCGTATCGACTGATAAGGATCAGAGTGCCACCGTTGAAATAGATGATGACATCGCTGAAGTGTTTGCCGAAGAAGCCGATGAAATCAGTCGGGAATTCCATCATCTGATCCCAGCTTGGCGAGAGCAGCAAAACGCTGAAACATTAACTGATATTCGCCGTTATTTCCACACCTTAAAAGGCAGTGGTCGGATGGCAAATGCGGAAACAGTTAGTGAGCTTGCTTGGGCGGTTGAAAACTTATTGAACCGCGTGATCGATGGTGTCGAGCCCACCAGTGATGCAATTGAGCAAATTGTGGCAGACACCCATAGCGTACTACCTGAACTTATTTATCGATTCAATCAACGTCAACTTGAATCAACTGCGACCGTCGATGATTTACATGCCCGTATTCTAGCTATTGTTGATAGAGATGAAACCGATGACTTGTCATTAGAAGATGAACTGCGGTTTATTTTCAATCATGAGGCCTCTCAGCATATTGCTAGCCTGCAATATGAAGCAAACCTACTTGAAAAGGGTCAATTACCTATTCGCAAGGAACTGATCCGAGCAGCACACTCGCTCAAAGGCTGTGCTGCCATTGCCGACGTGATGCCTGTAGCCAGTCTTGCACTGAAATTAGATACCACCCTACGTGAGCTCTTTGAGCAACAGCGGCCACTTGATGACGAGCGTAGCACCTTACTCCGCACCATATTGGGTGACATCGAAAAAATCATCAAGCATGTTCACGAATCAACGCCTGACAATGTGCCTGAAATTAATTTTATTGAAGATAAAATCAGCCAGTTATTATCAACAGAAGCTGAAGCGATCACGATTGAAACACCTGATGATGATGACAATGACGTATTTGATCCCGAAATTCTGGCTGTGTTCCTTGAGGAATACGATGAATTGCGAGCAGATTATAGTCGTTATTTGACACACTGGCGTGAGCAACGTAGCCCTGAAAGTCGTGATGCAGTACACCAAGGATTACAGGAGCTGATGGGGAGTACACAAAGTGCTGGGCTTGATATGATGCATACTATCTATCTACAAATGGATAAGCTTGTCTTGCAGGTTGATAGCAACGAACCGCTGCTGTTTGATTTGCTTGATGAAGGCCATCAACAGCTTCATCAACAAATAGCCGCACTGAAACATAATCATCCCCTACCAGAAGTTGAGGGCTTTAATACACAAGTTAAACGCTTCCTTGCCGATCTCGCTATACCAGAAGTCGCTGAGACAACTGATGATGCAAGCACAGAATACATGGCCGAAGAATCTGAATTATTAGATACCTTTATTGAGGAGGCTGGAGAACTGCTGGTCTCTAGTGCCGGCGCTATCAAACGTTGGGAGCATGATCCACATGATGACGCCGCGCAAAACCAACTTCAACGTGATTTACATACCCTAAAAGGCGGTAGTCGTCTAACGGACATTCTGCCGATTGGTAACTTAAGTCACCATATGGAAAGCCTCATATTAATGGGGGTTGAAAATAATAATACCATTAGTGCTGATTTCTTCTCCTTACTACATCGTTGCCAAGATCGCCTAGCAGAGATGCAAGAACAGCTTATCCAGCGGCAAGCAATCGTAGTAGCAAATGATTTGCATACTGCGATCGCATCCTTTATCTCGCCAGATCCTGATCCCGCACCGAGCCCGCATATAGAGCAATCGAATAGCAATGTGATTCCGTTGGCACCACCTATTGTGTCAGCACCTGCTACATTAACGCCTGTGCAGTCGCCTGCCACAACAGAAGCGCCTCAGCCAGCCTTGCCCGGCCTAGCAGAAACAGCCGCTGCTACTGTTGAGCAAATTCGCGTCCGCTCAGATCTACTTGATAACCTGTCTAATTTCGCAGGTGAAGTCAGCATTTCACGTGACCGCGCGAGCCAGCAAAATATTGCGGCGCAGCAGCAAGTTATTGAAATGGAAGAAACGGTTACTCGGTTACAGAGCCAGCTCCGTCAATTAGAAATTGAAACTGAAGCACAAATTCTGTTCCGTTATGAAGATACCAGTACAGATGCACAGTCTGATTTCGACCCACTTGAGCTTGATCGCTTCTCGATGATTCAGCAACTGTCTCGTAGTTTGACCGAAAGTGTAAGCGATTTAAATGATATCCGTCATTCGATGGCTATTTTGGCTCGTGAAACTGAAGATATTTTACAGCAGCAATCACGCCTAACAACCGACTTACAACAAGGCTTGATGAATACACGTTTGTTGCCTTTTAGTGGTCTTGTTGCACGATTAGACCGGATTGTTCGCCAAACCAGTAATGAGCTAAACAAGCCAACCGAACTCGTTATTGTGGGCGCGGAGAAGGAGCTTGATCGGGTTGTATTAAACCGTATTCTTGCGCCTATTGAGCATTTATTACGTAATGCGATTGCGCATGGTATCGAATCTGAAGAACAACGGTTGAATGTAGGCAAACCTGCCACTGGAAAAATTCAGCTGACCATTGAACATGACGGCCCTGAAGTAGTGCTGACCCTTAGTGATGATGGTCAGGGCATTAACCTTGAAAAAGTGCGTCAGCAAGCAATTGAACAGCAATTGATTAGTAGCGATCTCTCGCTGTCTGATGAAGAACTGACACAATTGATATTTTCTGCTGGTTTGAGCACCTCAGATGACGTTTCTCAAGTGTCCGGCCGCGGTATCGGTATGGATGTTGTAACCAATGAAATTCGTGCGCTAAAAGGGCGTATTGGCGTACAATCTGTTGCCGGGAAAGGAACAACTTTCAGCCTACACTTACCGCTGAGACTCTCCATTATTCAAGCACTTATTGTTAATGTGCAGACACAAGAATATGCCATTCCACTCAATAATGTACATACCATTATCAAGCCTACTGCAGAACAAATTAATAGCTTGCTCTCTCAGCCTAATAGCCACTTTGAATATGCAAATGAATCTTATACCTTCTACGGTTTAAATACGCTGCTAAACCAAAAACATGACACTGCTGATTTTGCTGAAGATCCACCTTCGCTGTTACTCTTCAAAGCACGTAATGTACAATTTGCCTTATTGGTTGATGGCGTGCAAGGTAACCGTGAAATTGTAGTTAAACCACTTAGTACCCAGTTAAATAGCATCCATGCGATTAATGGCGCAACTATTCTAGGTAATGGCCAAATCATCTTTATCCTAGATCTACTTGGATTAATTGAGCATGTCTCTGAATCAACACAAGCCAAACTGGGTGATGCTATCGCCCCTGCTACACCAACCGTTTCACACTCAGATGTCCGCCTTGCCATGGTGGTTGATGATTCGATTACCATGCGTAAGGCCTCTAGTAATCTGCTGAAACGGCAGGGATTTGCCGTTATTACCGCCCGTGATGGACTTGAGGCAGTTGCCTTATTGCATGAGCAAAAACCCGATATTATCTTGCTCGACATCGAAATGCCACGAATGGATGGTTATGAATTTGCAACACATGTCCGAAATGATGATGAATTTAAAGATCTTCCTATCATTATGATCACGTCTCGAGACAGCGATAAACATCGCCAACGTGCGATGGAAATTGGTGTGAATAATTACCTTGGCAAGCCTTACCAAGAAGCGCAATTAGTGGCTGAAATAGAAAAATTACTGGGTCCTATCTCCCATTCATCTAACCCTAATAGTTAATACACAATATGACAGACGCACTCCCTGACACTATTCGTTGCATGCTGCTTCCGCTACAGGACAAGCTGCTGCTGATCCCAAATACCACAGTGATCGAAGTGGTACATTTTCCACATACCACCACCAGCGGGGATATTCCAAATTATTGGGTCGGCCATTTTAATTGGCGAGCACAACAGCTAGCTATTATTGATATTGATGCCTTACTTGATCAACGTAGCACGACCACCAGCGAAAAGGCCTCTCATGTTTGCATACTAAAAGGGATCCATAATCCCGAAGCCTTAAATGCCTATGCCCTGCCTTGTTATGCGCCCCCACAGCTTATCAGTATTGATCTTGAAACCCTGAACAGCCTTGAACAAGCTAGCACTGACTGGCTTTATGCCCAGATTAAGATTGGGAGTAAAGTAGCCCTGATCCCTGATCTTGATGCACTCGAATCACTGATTTCGAATGTGGCGGTCGCACAATAAAATAATCGCATTCCTCGGCTGTTTGGTTTACCATAACCGCATGCGAAATTTTATTTATCTTCTCCTTTTCCTACTCAGCACCGCATCTGTTCAAGCAGATAGACTGCATGATCGTACGCTATTCAAGCAAGCCCAGTCGGCATTAGACAAGGGTGAACTGCGTACTTTTATGCAAACCAAGCAACAACTCTCTGGCTATCCGCTGCAACCCTATCTAGATTATCTCTACCTACGCAAGCGCCTCGCCGTTGAGCCCGCAAACACCATTAGCCAATTTCTCACGGAGCATAAAGGCGCTTTCTATACCGCCAGATTACGCAAAGCATGGCTCTTACAACTTGCGAATACGGGGCAATGGCAGCGTTTTCTAACGCACTATCAAGAGACAAACAACGCGCAGCTGCAATGCCACCGTTTGCAAGCCCTTATCCGAACAGGCGAGAGCCAACAAGCCCATCTTGATACGGCTAATCTCTGGTTAGTGGGTAAATCTCAGCATAAAGCTTGTGATGCGCCATTTGCGCACTGGCAACGCCAAGGTGGTATTACCACCGATTTACGCAAGCAACGTATGCTGCTCGCGCTTGAAGCGAATGAATTTGGCTTGGCTGCCTATCTCGCTAAGCAACTACCAAATGCCGCCACAGCCACGCGCCATGTTGCAGCCTGGAAAGCAATTCATGCCAATCCAAAACAACAGCTCTCACCGCGCGCTTCCAGCCTACGGCATGACGATGACATGACGCGTCGCATCTTACAGCATGGCATTGCGCGACTTGCGCGTAAAGATCCACAGCAAGCTTATCAAGTATGGCAATTCCTATCCAGCCGCTATCAGTTTAGTGACGCACAGCGTAGCGCCATTCAGCAATCTATTGGTCAACGTGCCGCCTTAAATCGTGATCCTAACACCCTACGCTACTATGGCGATGCGGTGGGCGACCACTGGCGAGTACGCGCCGCACTGTGGCAACAAAACTGGCCTGAAGTGCTGATTGCCATTGATGGGCTTGATAGAATAGAACAAAAAAGCCTACTCTGGCGATATTGGCGCGCCCGAGCGCTTGCAAAAACAGGCAAAGAAGCTGAAGCGACGGCAATCTATCAAATATTGGCCACCGAGCGTGACTACTTTGGTTTTCTCGCCGCCGATCAGCTTGGCCAAGCTTATCAAATGAATCATCATCCGCTTGCCATTGATCCTGCTGCGCTCAACGCATTTGCAATGAAACCCGCCACCCAACAGCTGCGTGAATTCTATCAAATGGGATTAGAAATGGAAGCGAATCGTCAAGCCTATCACTTTAAAACCACCTTACCGCAGTCAGAGATTGAAATGCTCGCCACCCTCACCCATCGCTGGGGTTGGCATAATCAAACCATCGCCCTGCTCGGCAGCATCAAATCCTGGGATGCACTCGATCTCCGCTTCCCGCCCTTATTTGATGCCGCCCTCACCGATGCAGGTCAAGCCGTCAACCTCGATCCCAACTGGCTGATTGGCCTGGCGCGACAAGAAAGTGCCTTTGATGTCCGCGCCCACTCCCGTGTTGGTGCCCGTGGCCTCATGCAGCTGATGCCCGCCACCGCGCGTAGCATGGCAAAAAAACTGGGTCGCCCCTTAAAAAGTATGAATGACCTCTATCTGCCCAGCGTCAATATTCCACTTGGCAGCGGCTACTTACGCCAAGTCTATGACCAACACCAACAAAATCAAGCTCTCGCCTCCGCCTCCTACAATGCAGGCCCGCACCGTGTAACGCGCTGGCTGCCACCACACAATTTACCCGCCGACATCTGGGCGGCCAATATCCCATTTACTGAAACCCGTGGTTATGTGCGCAGTGTGCTCAGCTATGCCGCTGTATTCCAGCATCAACGTAAACAAGCCATCACACCCCTTAAAGAACGGATGCCAATAGTACGGCCTTCCAGCTGATGACCGAACAAATTTACTTGGTCGGTGGGGCAGTAAGAGACCAACTACTTGGGATTGAGGTTAAAGATAAAGATTGGGTTGTTGTCGGTAGTTCGCCCGACAAAATGCTTGCCCAAGGCTTCCAGGCTGTTGGCAAAGATTTCCCTGTTTTCCTCCATCCAAGCACCCATGAGGAATATGCTCTCGCCCGCACCGAACGAAAAACTGCACCTGGTTATAAAGGCTTCCAATTCCACGCCGCTGAAGATGTCACCCTAGAACAAGATTTACAAAGACGCGATCTCACCATCAACGCCATCGCCCAAACTGAAGATGGCACTTTAATTGACCCCTATAATGGCCAACAAGACATTAAAGATAAGATCTTACGCCATGTCTCCCCCGCCTTTGCCGAAGATCCTGTACGCGTACTACGTATCGCCCGCTTCGCTGCCCGCTTTGATTTCACCATTGCAGATGAAACCCAAGCACTGATTAAGCAAATGATCGAAAGTGGCGAACTCGAGTACCTTGTGGCTGAGCGCGTCTGGCAAGAACTCGACAAAGCGCTGGGTGCAGATAAGCCCTCTCGCTTCTTCACCAGCCTACGAGAAAGCGGCGCGCTTAAAGCTTTATTCCCCGAAGTGGACCGCCTATTTGGCGTGCCTCAACCTGAGAAATGGCACCCTGAAATTGATACAGGTGTCCACGTTATGCTCGTCATCGATCAAGCCGCCAAACTCACCCAAGATAAAATCGTCCGCTTCGCTGCCCTCTGCCATGATCTCGGCAAAGGCACCACGCCTGCCGACACTCTGCCAAGGCATATCGGCCATGAAGCCCGCAGCATCGACCTGACTAAGGCGCTCTGCAAACGTATTAAAGCACCAAAAGAATATCAAGAAATGGCTGTATTAATCGCCGAATATCACACCCACGTTCACCTCTTATTTGAGCTCAAAGCTAATACTATTCTAAAAGTCCTCAATGCCTTTGACGCTTTCCGCCGTCCCGAACGATTCCAACAATTCCTGCTCACAGGCGAAGCTGATTCCCGTGGTCGCCCAGGCTATGAAACCAGCGCCATTCCTGAATTAGCAGCCTTTCAACAATGCCGCGATACCGCCGCCAAAATTACAGCACAACCCTTTGTTGAAGCTGGGCTAGTGGGCCCCGCGATTAGTGAAGCAATGCAAAAACAACGGATCATTGAAATTAAAAAGCGACAATCGGACTGGAAGAAGACCAATAGCAGCTAAAACATGACTAAAATCATTGGCTGATCCCCCTTCGTTTCCACTGTCCAGTTAATCTTGTTTATTAGAGTCGTTGTTTATGCGCTTACTCAAAAAACATTAAGATTTTACTAGAATAATTTTTGTTTTTGTTGTATTTTTTATAGGCTATTTGTAAATAGCAATATGATTTTAAGATAACTTTAGGAGTAACACATTTTGATAAAACACTATATAAAACTACTCGCCATTTTCTTACTGGCACTTCCTGTTATTGCTAGCTCGGCAACAGCACCACCCCGCCATACGGTAGAAGAAAAAATCGTCATCAATGCCGATCCTGCAGCGGTTTGGGCAGCGGTTAAGGATTTTGACAGTATTCATAACTGGCATCCAGCCATTGCTGCCACTGAAGCGACTGGCGGCAATGAACCTGGTGCTATGCGTACATTAACATTGGGCGATGGCAACACAATTACGGAAGAGCTAAAAACATTCAACGAAGACAAGATGATACTTAAATACAGCATTAAAAAAATGAGCGCTGTCGGTACTGTTGATGATAATGGCGAAGCGCTTGATATTCCCGTTGTGCCAGTTGCTAAATATGTTTCATTCATCACTGTCAAAGCGGTAGATGGTGGTACAGAAGTATCATGGAAAGCAAAATTTACACGCGCCTATAAGGGTAATAACGACGTACCCGCTGAGCTGGGCGATGACGTTGCAGTGCAAGCGGTAACAGACATCTATAAAGCCGGCTTAGAAAATCTCAAAACCATGCTGGGAAAATAATTTCAATTTGATGAGTTGAAAATTTTATTTGTTTGAGTATACGTAATATATAAAGCGGCCTTAAAGATTAAGGTCGCTTTATATTGCACTTACCAGACTACGCCACTTCGTGTTCCATCTAACAACGGTAATCAATGGGAAAATAATGATGCCTCTCTTAAATAAACACTGGCATCACCTCCCCGAAGCAGAAGTAACTGATTTGCTGGATGCCCAGTTTGATACCGGACTAGATCAATTCGATATAAAAGACCGTAGAGAAAAATTTGGGGCTAACACACTGACCCTAAAAAAGGGCAAGGGACCGCTACTAGAAGGTTTGATCATGGGAACACGCTGTGGGGACATTGATCCCTCCATCCCCTTATATATGCAGCAGCAAACAAACAGCTGTGCAAAACAAGTCAGTGACGAGCTTAATCGGCATTCTGGTTTGTTAGGTATAAGCGGCCTACTTGATGGCGTAGAAAAATAATGTCCCGGATCTTTGGAACTATACTCGGTGCTACCAGTCAGAAAGTGCAGATAGGATTTATCAACTGAACTTAGAAGCGTAGCAAATAAAAGGCTGGCCGTTCTTCTAAAAGGAAAAATTATGTTAAAAAAGATCATTTTTGCGCTGATAGCCTTATTTGCCATCTCTGCGGGTGCTTTTTACTTTATAAACGCAACAGATAATTATGATGCTAGTAACTATTCAGCAACCGTACCTGACACCTTTACTGTTGGCTCAACCTTAGATTTCGCACTGCCAGACCAATTCGGAAAAACACATAGCTTAAACCCCAATACTAAAACACTTGTATTTACATTCGCGAAAGATTCGGCGCATATTATGAAAGACTTTCTGCGAGAAAAAGAAGACGGTTATCTTAGCCAAAAATCAACGTATTACATTGCCGATATAAGCACTGCTCCCGTCTTTATAAGAAATGCTTTTATTATTCCTGATCTGCAAAAAAGCCCTTATCCTGTGCTGCTTATTTATAACGAAGAAATAGCGACAAAATTTAGATATGATGCAAAAAAAGAAGCGATTAAAGTGGTGACGCTAGACAATAAAACAGTAACAGACATCCAATTTGTTACCACACAAGCGGAGTTTGAAGCGGCGTTAAAATAAGTGTGCCCGCCGGGTTGGTTTGCTAGCCATTGCTATGGAGGTTGCGACCCATGTCTGCTAACAAATACATCTGTCTAACCACTTTATTAAAGACAAATCCCTGAAAAGTTACTTATTAAACAAGATAGCCGGGTGATCCAATACTGTAATTGAAACGAGCCCTCCCACCTCTATTTTTTGGGCTAGGGGCTGATTAACCATTAATGTGCTCTCTCCAATAGCGACCGTATATATTTGATTATCGCCATTAAAAGTCTGGTTGATTATTTTTCCTTGTCCCTGCTTATCCCGTGTAATTATTAATTGGTTTGGCCTAATAAATTGTCGTACTTTTCCCCCTATTTCTAAGCTATGTGGTACGGTTGATTTTATTTCACCTAAGTCCTTTGATAGTGTGTGATATTGATCGACGATCTTGACATCTAACCAATTTCCTTCCCCCATTGATTCTGCCAGTGCAGCAGAATGAGGCTGGAAATATAAGGACTCTGCTGTGCCTATTTGAACAATACTACCTGCTTCCATAAAGGCTAATTTGTCTGCAAAGGCAAAGGCTTCTGCCTTATTATGTGTCACAAACACAGCGGCAACACCTCTTTGCTTTAAGATCTGACGAATATCTGCCATCAGTTGTTGGCGTAATTGATGATCTACATTTGAAAAAGGCTCATCCAGTAACAATAGCTTCGGCTTAATCGCAAGCGCCCGTGCGATGGCTACCCGCTGTTGTTGCCCGCCTGACAGTTCGTGTGGATAGGCCGCATCATAGCCTTCCATATTAACCAGTTCAAGTAATGATTTTACAGTGTGTGCCGCTTGTTGCTTGTCTTCTTTAATGCCATAACAAATATTGTCTGCGACTGTCATATGCGGAAATAAAGCATAATCTTGAAAGATAATGCCTACATTTCTTTTATCAGGAGAGATTACATTCTCAACCGATGAGATGATTTCCCCAGCCACGGAAATTGTGCCATGCTGTAAGGGCAATAAGCCTGCGATGGCTTTTAGCACAGTTGTTTTACCTGAGCCACTTTGCCCTAGCAAACATAAAATCTCGTTATCTAAGATCTGCAAAGATAGTTGATTAAGCACTTTCTTTTGTCCATACTGAATGGATAATGCATCAATTTCCAACGCATACTTTTCTGTTTCATTCATGATGATGTTTTACCTGTTTGGGTCAGCCTGATTACCGGTATTAAACCTGCTAACACAATTAAAATAGCCGCCACTGCGGCTTGTTCCAGCTGCTCATCCGATACAAACTGGTAAACATAGGTGGCTAAGGTATCAAAGTTGAAAGGTCGTAATAATAATGCGGCGGGTAGCTCTTTCATACATTCTATAAATACTAGCAAAAGTGCTGTGAATAGGCCTTTTTTAACTAGTGGAATATGTATCAAAAATAAGCTTTGTAAATTTGATTTACCCAATGTTTTTGATGCCATATCCAGTGATGGACTAATATTCAAAAAGCTTGATTCAATGGTGCCATTTGCAATCGCTTGAAAACGAACCACAAAAGCAAAAATCAAGGCAAACACTGTACCTGACAAAAATAATCCCGGCGCTTGATAACCTAAGCTTACCCACCAGTCATTTATGCTAGTTTCAAACACGGTGATTGGAATTAATACCCCGATGGCTAATACGGTGCTTGGCATCACATAGCTCACCATGCTGATCCTTAATGGAATCGCGGCACTGCGCTTGCTAGATAAGCGTGCAGTGTAAACGAATACAATCGCAATAATGGTTGTGATCGCCGCCACAATCAGGGCAAGCCAGATACTCTGTAGCAATACTTGCCATAATTCAGCTTGCCAACTAGCAGAAAAATAATGAACAGCGTAGTCCAGCAAAATAATAACAGGGATCAGAAACCCCGCCAGCACAAGGCCTGCACACCATATAATAGCCGCTATTGATTGGCGTTGCGTTAATTTAAATCTCGTCACTTGACCCGAAGATTTATGATAAAAACGCTGCCTATCCCGCTGCCAACGTTCAATCATTAACAAACCCATTACAGTAAGTAACATCAGCATGGAAATTTTAGCCGCTGCTGATAGCGAGCCATGGCCAAGCCAGCTATCATAAACAGCTGTTGTCAGGGTGTTAACTGAAAAATACTGGACGGTT
This sequence comes from Proteobacteria bacterium UBA652, assembly GCA_002299915.1. Taxonomy (GTDB): domain Bacteria; phylum Pseudomonadota; class Gammaproteobacteria; order Nitrosococcales; family Methylophagaceae; genus UBA652. The sequence continues at coordinate 24,814 of DBOG01000016.1, forward strand.
GCAAAATCACCTAATGCTTCTGCACCAATAAAAATCAAACCCACAACAATAGCCGGACGACATAAAGGCAATGATACTTTCTTAAAGCTCTGCCATGGCGATAGCCCTAAAGTACGGCTCACTTGAAACAGATTGGCACCTTGCTCCAAAAAAGCGGTGCGCGCAATTAGATAGAGGTAGGGATATAACACTAAAGCGAGCATTAACGCCGCACCATAGACATTTCTAATATCAAAAAACCAATGTTCACCTATTGGTGTATTGGCCTGAAATACGGCACGCATTAGCCGCTGAATAGGCCCAGAGAAATCAAACAGATCGGTGTAGATATAGGCTACAACATAAGCAGGCATGGCAAGTGGTAACATCAATAGCCATTGAAACTGCCGCCGCCATCTGAAGTCACACATCGCAATTAACCAAGCACTTGGCAAGGCAAAAATAGCTGAAAATAATAAGACCAATAACACTAACTTAACGGTATTAATCACATAATCAGTGAGTACCGTTGCCCATAGATGATCAAATAAAACAGTGTCAGCGGCAAAGCTTTGGAACAGTAATGCAATAACAGGGGCAATCAAACCGATAGACACAAGCCAAGATATTACTATCCAAGCTTTGGGGTTCATTGTTTGCATTAAATTCTCGCTAGTATAAAAACTAGATTATATACTTGCGAGCAGGCCTAAAGATCAAATTTTACTTGATCTAATAGTTTATAAGCCGTAGCGCGATGCTGCACAATCGTGGTTAAAGGCAGACTATCAGCCTTAAAGCAGCCCCAAGATTGTACTAATTCTGATGCTTCGACCTTAGGATTAACAGGATATTCCATATTCAAAGAAGCGTATAACTGCTGTGCTTTATCACTGCTCAAATAAGCCATCAATGCTAAGGCATTATCTTTATTAGGCGCATATTTTGCCATTGCTACTCCAGAAATATTGATATGCGCTCCCCGATCTTGTTGATTCGGAAAAATAATATTAACGGCATCCGCCCAAGGCTTTTGCTCCTCATCCATCAACATTTTCCCGTAGTAATAACTATTGCCTAATGACACATCACACACGCCTTCTTTGATCGCCATCACTTGCCCACGATCATTACCTTGTGGCTTGCGCGCCAAATTCTCTTTCAGTTTTAGCAACCACTGCTTAGTCTCCGCCTCACCATGATGCGCAATCATCGACGCAATTAATGAAACATTATAAGGGTGCTTACCACTGCGTACACAAATCTTGCCTTTAAATTTTTCACCCGTTAGATCTTCATAACTAAGATCTTCCGCATCTTCCACTCGATCTTTAGATGCGTAAATAACCCGAGCCCGAGTGGTTAAGGCAAACCAATGTGATTGCTCATCACGATATTGTGCTGGGATATTCTGTGCTAGCGTCTTGTTTTCGACGGCTTGCGTCAATCCTTTTTCCGTTATCTCAACTAGGCGATTAAAATCTGAGGTTAAAACAAGATCCGCTGGGCTATATTCACCTTCGCGCTCTAATTTTTCGGCAATCCCTGCTTTTGCATAAATAATATTAACTTTAATGCCCGTTTCTTCGGTAAATTTATCTGTAATCGGGTCAATTAAAAAAGGTTGCCGATAAGAATAAATATTCACCTCTTGCGCACTGGCATTAGCAATGGGGAATAAAAACAGAACGATTAAAGCTGGTATTAAGCCATTTTTCATATGAAATTTCACCTTTTTTGATCTAAAAAAACCATAAATAAGAACCATTACTATTATAGGATAAAACACTCGATTTATTCAAGCTAAACTAACGTCTGCAATTAGAAGTCGACCTCAGCTTGGAAGACTCTCCTGTCTTTTGTAACGGGGTGATCCAATACTAACTTCTCTGCATGCAAATATAATCGTTCGGCTTGCTTGCCATAGAGATCATCCCCAACAATGGGCGTATTGAGCCCGTTGATGTGGGCTGCATGCACACGTAATTGATGAGTACGGCCTGTTTTGGGATAGAAATAGACTTTTGTTTTGCCTTTTCTCCTTGCGATCACTTTCCAATCCGTTTCAGCGGATTTACCATATTCATAACAGACTAACTGCCGCGGCCTATCATCTAAATCTACTCGTATCGGTAAATTTACTGTGCCTTTGTCTGCCTCTACGAGGCCCTCCAACAATGCAATATAACGCTTTTCTACCGTGCGCTGAATAAACTGCTGCTGTAGGTTTTTATGGGCTTTCTTATTGAGCGCAATGACCATCAAGCCAGAAGTAGACATATCCAAGCGATGCACAATCAGTGGGCCTTCTGCCTCGGGATAGGCCTGCTTCATGCGCAGGTAAACCGAATCCTCAATCTCTTTTCCTGGCACAGATAAAAATTCAGTCGGTTTATTAATAACGACCATCACCTCATCTTGATACACGATCTCAAGCGTTTTACCTGCGGCTGGGTTTTGCAAGAAAGGGTTGTCATCCATCTCGATCCCCGCCAGCATATGATTCAAAATTGGCTGACATTTTCCTTTGCAAGCCGCATAAAAATTCTGATGTTGCCGAATTTGGGATTGTGGCGCACGCCCCCACCAGAATTCAGCCATTGCTAACGGCTTCATACCCATTTTAAAAGCGTATTGGAGCAACTTAGGTCCGGCACACTCCCCTGCGCCTGCTGGCGGTGTTTGTTGCGGTGTATCTTGAAATAATTCACACAGGCTTTTTTCAATGCCTTGCTGGTTTAAAAAATGATATTGATCAAACAGCTTTTGTTGTAAATTGGCAGAAAGGTTTTTACGTTGCTTTTTTAATTCACTGATCGCATCTGTTAATTGATTAAATGGCTTTTTCACCAAAGCAAGCCGTGCATCCCAGAAAACAATTAAATCTCGCAATTCATTTTTATGTTGAACGCTTTGTTTGCCTAGTGCTATTCTAATTTGCAAGAAATTATCTGTATTTTCAGCTTTAGTTCTCTTTGCTTTCCTTTGCCTCCGACCTTCAATCATGATGGTTCTATGCGCTTGAATCGCTTTTTTTGCCGCTGTTTCTTCTATCTCTAACAAACCACCAAGCTGCTTAAGTTCTGGTGCCGCCTCTAACAGACTAATCTGTTCCCCTAACTCCGTAATGGTAGCTAATTTTGTTCGGAAAAAACCATCCTCCGCAAGGCTATCAAATACAGGCGGCACAAACTTAGCGTGATGATTGCTATCCGCTATTTTCCCTGAAAAAGCCGATAAATAACCCACCTCACCTTGGGTGTTCTGCACAAGCAATACGCCAAACATTTTGCCAATGGCGGCTTCCGAATCACCGACCACCCCAAAATCATGCTGCCAATCGGTATGTGTTGCAAGATGTTGTTGCAATTCCTTAGCCGCAAGCTCGCATAAAGGATGCGGCTGATAACAAAATGGAAAGGTAAACCGTTCCGGTAAATCATAGCCCTCAATGGATTGGCAAAAAGCGGTAAAATGGTTTTCTTGCAAAGGGAGCTTCCAGGAAAGATTATGAAAGTATTAGTTATCGGCTATGTATGGCCCGAACCGAAGTCATCGGCAGCGGGCAGCCATATGATGTCGATTTTACGCGAATTTAAGCAACAAAACTGGCAAGTTGAATTTGCAACGCCCGCACAGCCCACCGACCATATGATTGACTTGGCTGATGAGGGTGTTTCAAGCCAAGCTATTAGCCTTAATTGCGATAGCTTTGATCACTATGTCGCTGCATACCAGCCTGATATTGTGTTATTTGACCGCTTTATGATGGAAGAGCAATTTGGTTGGCGGGTCGAACAGCAATGCCCTGATGCCCTTAAAATTTTAGACACCGAAGACTTGCAATGCCTTCGCCACGCTCGCCATCAAGCGCTTAAAGCGGGTCGAGAGATGGCTAAAGCCGATCTGTTTAGCGATATTGCAAAGCGTGAAATTGCGGCTATTTTGCGCTGCGATCTCTCGTTGATTATTTCACCCGTTGAAATAGATTTATTGACGGATACTTTTTCAATTAATCCCAGCCTACTGCACCACCTGCCCTTTATGGTCGATCCCGAATCTTGCCCGAACATAACCCCTTCTTTTTCTGACCGACAACATTTTGTCTCCATCGGTAATTTCCGCCACGCCCCTAATTGGGACATGGTATTACACCTAAAAGAGATCTGGCCTTTAATCCGCCAGCAACTACCCAATACAGCATGTCATATTTATGGTGCCTACCCGCCCCCCAAAGCCACTGTACTACATAACCCCAAAACAGGTTTTTTAGTCAAAGGGTGGGCGGATGATGCCAGTGTCGTTATGTCACAAGCCCGTATCTGTTTGGCACCGATCCGCTTTGGCGCAGGGCTAAAAGGCAAACTATTAGATGCGATGATTCAGCAAACGCCAAGCATTACCACATCACTTGGCAGCGAAGGTATGCACCCTGGTTCACCTTGGGCTGGCGTAGTGGCAGATGAGGTGTCTGACTTTGTTGATGCTGCCGTATCACTCTATCAGAATGAACCTGCCTGGCTGGATGCGCAGCGCCCTGCCAGCCAGATAATAAACACCCACTATGATGCAGCGGTGCTTGGGATTCAGTTTATTCAAAAAATCAAGGCTGTCTCGGACCACCTAAGTGAGCATCGCCTCAATAATTTTACCGGCGCAATGTTGAAACATCATTCGATGATGAGCACGAAATATATGTCGCAATGGATAGCTGAAAAAAACACAAAATAACCATCATATTGACGGATCCCGAATACAAAACTCAGGCGTTAAAATAGGATCGATTAAGATGGTTTCCCGTACCGTTGATTTTGTCATAACCGCTAACATTTGTGTTGGTTTTATCGTGCCATCCAAGATGGCGGCTTCATCAAGTTGGTGAATGCGATCTATCCTTTCTTTGTCAACATCACTTCCTATATCGTAATTATGTCCAAACTTCCTATCTATAAAAACCATAATAATATTGGCAAAAGGCAAAAACAGTTCAAACTCAAATTTATCAACCAATAAAGGCAATATATCTTGCGCTCTTACGCCTTCAAAACTCCGAACAGCACAATCATAATTGATATAGTTTATTTCATCTTTTTTAGAAAACTGGTTACATTTGTACTGTTGAGGTAGCTCTTGCCAAAGTTCATTCACTATCTCTAATGCTTCTGGCCATCTCATATGGCCATTCCTACCGATCATATCTGATGTTATAAACTTTCCCTCAGGCGTTAAGCAACGATAGATCGTATCGAATAACCCCTCCAAATTAGTAACATGATGCAGGCTTTGATTTGCAACTACAATGTCATAACGCTCATCGCTTTGCCATGCATTGAAATCACATTTTAATATTGTAATATAGCTGGAAACGCCCTCTTCCTCCGCTAAGGAACGTGTTCGCTTATGCATCTTCGCGTTCATGTCCATACATTCAACCGTAAAATTCTTTATCCCACTCTCTACTAATTGCTTAGCAATATTCACTTCCAGCTCTCCATTTCCAGAGCCAATACTGATGATTTTTATCAAACTTTTATCTTTCAGTTCCGAACATGTCTCTATACAATATTTATAGAAAAACGAATCTGGGCTATTAAATCCAAACCTCTGTAATTTAGGTAATAAATACGTGTTTGACCAATAATGGAAGATCTCTGGCAAGGCATGGATATTCTTATTTTTACCAAATGCCCTTAACTCATTTAGATACCTTAATCCGTATATTAGTTTTTTAATCATTTTTTACCCCTGGCGGCCAAAGTCATTCTATCATGGGGAAAGGAAACAACAAGCCAAGGACGGCTGATCTTTGGATCCTTGCCCTCATCCATCACGTATAATAAGGTCTACTCCAACAATTAATCGCAGGCTATTAACCCATGAGCACAAGTTCTGATATCTCCAAAAACTGGACCAGCGTTAACCAACATTGCCAACCGCTTGTCGATGCCTTAGTGGCCGACGCACAAGCCTTGCAGCTTGAAATTAGCACCCTAGATAACGGCACGCGGATCATTGATGCAGGGATTAATTGCACAGGCGGCTTGGAAGCGGGTCGCTTGATTGGTGAGATTTGCATGGGTGGCTTGGCGACCATCACCCTCGGTACCAATAGCGGCTTTGATAACTGGCCTTGGTCGGTGAATGTGCATGCGAAAATACCTGTTTTAAGCTGCTTAGGCAGCCAATATGCGGGTTGGAGCTTATCGCATGAGAAGTTCTTCGCCTTAGGCTCTGGCCCAGGCCGTGCCCTGGCGGGAAAAGAAGAAGTGTTAAAAGAATTTGGCTATCGAGACACCGCCGATAAAACCGTTATCGTCTTAGAAGTCGATAAATTCCCGCCCATTGAAGTGGCTGAAAAAGTGGCCAAAGATTGCGGCATTAAACCTGAAAATTTAACCTTTATTTTAACGCCGACCGCTAGCCTTGCCGGCGTGATGCAAATTGCGGCGCGGGTGCTAGAAGTCGCCATGCATAAAGCGCATACCCTTGAATTCCCGATGCAGAATATTATAGATGGTTATGGCGTCACCCCTGTTGCGCCGCCGGGTGGCGATTTCGTTACTGGCATGGGGCGCACTAATGACGCGATTCTCTATGGCGGCATGGTGCAGCTGTTTGTGAACGCAACGGATGATGAAGCGCAAAATTTAGCCGAGAAATTACCCAGCAATACCTCATCAGACTATGGCCGCCCCTTCGGCGACGTGTTCAAAGCCTATGAATATGACTTTTTCAAAGTCGATCCCATGCTGTTTAGCCCTGCCAAAGTGATTGTGACCAATGTGAACACAGGCAAGAGCTTTACAGCAGGGGAGTTGAATGCAGAGTTGGTGGCGATTTCGTTTGGGTTGTAATAATAACCCCGTAATTCTAGAAAATTATTTTTAAGGTGGGATAAAATGACTATTAGCTCCTCTATTTATGACAACCCATTTTCAGACGAAACAAAAAAAATAAGACGAAACTCCCTACTTGCCTCTGGACTTTCTCTTTTCATAGGGCTTAGCGGAAGCCTGCCCGAGAAGTTTTCTCTACTCGGCATTTCTTTTTCGATGGCACAACAAAATACAGTTGGTTGGTTTATCTTTTCGATTTCCACATATCTTTTTCTTCTTTTTATCTTAGTTTCTGTCTTTGAAATAGCCAAGTGGTACCATCCCTTCCATGTAACATCTTTGGCTAAGAAAACAGCATTGGAACACCCTGATTTTTGTGAAGACGATTTTGAACACATTCCAGCAGGCCCAGCTGTTTTTTCGGATGAAATTTACCATGAGGCCAAAAACTTCGCCACTTCCAAGAGCATGATAAAACTTTCCCCTCTCTTTCGTGTTGGCTATGTAAAAGTAGCTGTAGAAACTCTCGTTCCTCTCATTATTGGGGCTTGGGGACTTTACAAATTATTTCAGCTCCTATCCACCTCTTAGAAATGGCTAAGCCCCCACTACGAACAAAAATAGTAATTTTCAACGACACTCACGGTTGGCATAGCCAGCAATTAGTGGATGCTTTGGCACCATTCGGAATTTCTGCTGTGCTGACTGATTTGGCCGATTGCCGGATCGATCTTGATCAGCCGACGGGTCTGTTGATCCCCGGATTTGAGGATACTTTGCCAGCAGCGGTGATGGTGCGAGGGATTGCGCCGGGATCGTTGGAGCAGATTACCTTGCGGATGGATGTGTTGCATACGCTGGCTGAATTGGGTGTGCCGGTGTTCAACCCTGCTAGCGCGATTGAGCATACGGTGGATAAGGCGCGGACATCACTGCGCTTGCATTTAGCGGGCATTCCAACCCCTAAAACATGGGCGTGTGAAAATACAGCGATGGCGCGCGAGCTTGCCGCAGGTCAGTTTGATGCGGGTAATACGCTGGTGATGAAGCCGTTATTTGGCTGCCAGGGGAAAGGGGTGGTGAAGCTCGCATCATTGGCGGAATTTGATGCGCAAGCGGCGGTGGGTGAGGCATTTTATTTGCAGCATTATATTGAATCAATGGTGGAATCAATGGGGTCAAATAAAAATCAATCGAGTCAGACTCGATTGATTTGGCAGGATTGGCGATTAATGGTGGTCGATGGTGAAGTGTGTGCGGCGATGTCCCGACAATCTGATCATTGGATCACGAATTTTGCGCAGGGGGCCGTCTGTTCACCGACCCAAGTGACCGATGAGATGCGTGATTTAGCGATTGCGGCCACCGAGGCAGTGAATGCAGCTTATGCTGGCGTGGATTTAATCCGCCAGCAAGATGGGACGTTTACAGTGTTGGAAGTGAACAGTGTGCCGGCTTGGAAAGGGTTGGTGCAGGCAAGTGGCGTTGATGTGGCGGGATTTTTGGCGCGGGCGATTTCGAGGCGGGTCCATGGAGACGAATAACATCACTTCTACACAGCTTGAAGCATGCATTCTGTGGGCTTGCGAACAAGAGGTGTCTGCGCCTAAGCCGGGCAATGTTAATCTGAATAGCGATGGCCATAATATGGTGTTGCAGCAGTTTTTGGATAGCGCAAAAGCGATAGCACCGGTGTTGTCGAAAGCGGGGGATGGGGTCGGCGAGCGTATTCTGGCAGCAATTGAGGCGACACGGGAGGTGGTGGATACCAATACCAATTTGGGTATTGTATTGTTGTTTGCGCCGCTTTGCCAAGCTGCGCTGCAATGTAAAACCTTTGATGAGCTTCAGCCTGCGCTTATCAAAATCCTGGATGCCTTAACGGTGAAAGATGCGGAATATACTTATCGCGCGATTCAATTAGCAGAACCCGGCGGGATGGGCAAAGCCACTGAACAGGATATTTCCGAGCCACCCACGCTCACCTTAAAACAAGCGATGGCTCTCGCAAAAAACCGCGATACGATTGCCGCGGAGTATGCCAATCACTTTAATTTGATATTTTCCCTTGGCCTCCCTAGCTTTATAAAAGCAAAAAAAATGGGTGAAACGGTTGAGTGGTCGGCCGTTTTCGCGTATCTTATGCTCCTTTCACATGCGCCAGATACATTGATTCGCCGCAAGTTTGGCGATGACCTTGCTCAAAACGTCGCTGATAAAGCGGCTTTTTTCGTTTCTAAGTCCTTAGGAATTAGCGGCTTATCTGGAATGTCAGCGGAGTTGACAGCGTGGGATACAGAATTGAAAGAAAAGGCGGTTAACCCAGGTACGAGCGCAGATTTAACCGCAGCGATGCTGTTATTGGTCGCGTTACAAACAGAGTTTGCAAAAATATCGCCCTAGAGCATATCGAAAACCGTAGGTGTTGACGGCTATCGAACAGGATTTGACCTACGTTCCTTGATCACGTAAATCCCCTTAAAAGTAAGGGTAACTTTTTATTATTAATTTTATAGGAACTAAAGGTAAATAAAATGCCAGTTATTGATCGCGTATTAGTCGGGGAGTCTTTAGTAATTGAAGATGGAGATTTAGACAATGTTGCCCACATCGACCTCATCATGGGTCCTCGTGGTAGTGCTGCAGAAGATGCTTTCTGCCGTACTGTAACAGACCAAAAAGCAGGTGTGAATGGCTTATTAGCTGTTATTGCACCTAACTTAATGGTGAAGCCAGCCACTGTTATGTTTAACAAAGTAACAATCAAAAACATGAAACAAGCTATTCAAATGTTTGGCCCAGCACAACGTGGCGTTGCCATGGCAGTTGCTGATTGTGTTGAAGATGGTACGATTCCAGCAAATGAAGCTGATGACATTTTCTTATGTGTCGGTGTGTTTATCGCACCTAGCGCAAATGATGATCAAAAGATCCAAGATTGGAATTTCCGTGCAACAAAAGAATCAATCAAACGCGCTGTCGCTCGTGAGCCAAAAGCGGCTGACGTATTAGCACAACGTGGTGCTGCCGATCACCCATTTGATGCTGATCACTAAGCACTAGATGTAAAAACTTAAAAAGCCCTGCTCCTGAAAAGAAGCGGGGCTTTTTTATAGCTGATGCTTTTGGATGGCACCTGAATGCAATGCACTGGCAATTAACACGCCCGACACACCCTGCCTATATAGCATAAGCAGATCATCCGCATCGCGGACACCACCCGCCATCACCCACTCCTGTTCACCTGGTTCTCGTAAGCTAGTTAATAAACCGATATCTGGCCCACCACCCGCACCAATCACATCTAGGCTCATCACAATAACCTTATCAGACCAATACGTTCTCGCAGGTAAATAGGCCTCTCCTAGCAACTCTCCCGCCCGACAATCTAACGATAAAATACTGTGTTCTCTTACTTGCTGATTCTCTAACAAGCTCTTATCTTGCAAAGTTTCGCTGCCAATAATTGCGTTGACACCTCGAATTTTTGTGACTACCTGCCAATCAGAGAGAGTTTTAATGCCGGCATCTAACCAAATAGTGAGCGCTGGAAAATGATTGGCGAGCTGCTGATAAACACCGGGATCAAATCCGCCCCCCATGATCGCATCTAAATCCGCGATATAGCATGTTTGGAAAGGATGGAATGCTAGTAAGTCAGCTACCACCCCTATCATATCAATATGGCTTGTTAGCTGAGACTTTAGAGGTGGGTATGCCAATCGTGATCCCCCAGTAGCTTGTACAACTTGACCCTTTAATACATCAATAACAGGTATAATTTCCATCGTGATTTATCTTCTTTTCCTTCTGTTATGAAACTGTTTCTCTACGAGCATATCACTAGTGGCGCACTTTGCGAACAAGCACTGCCGACTAGCTTGGCAGAAGAAGGGGAATTAATGCTGCAAGCCGCGCTGCACGATGCCTTAGCATGTGATGATTTGCAAATCATCACGCTACGTGATGCTCGGCTAGCGCAACACCCTTCTTCCGTAGACTTAAAGAGCGATATCATTGTAGATTGTAACGCGTTTGATCTCGCTTGGCAGCAAGCGTTGGAAGATGCAGATGTTGTACTTATTATTGCACCTGAGAGTGCAGGCTTACTCTCTAAACTTAACCAGCAAGTGCTCGATAAACATAAAAATCTATTAGGCTGTCAGCCATCTGCCGTAACGCTGACCACAAACAAACACCAGTGCAGCCAGATCCTCAAGCAAAATGGTTTAGCAACACCTGTCGAATGTCTTGCACACAGATGGCAAGCGAATAGCTTCCTCGCACCCCATGGGTTTCTAGTCAAGCCGAATAAAGGCGTGGGGTGTGAAAGCACCCATTACTTTGATAACGCCCACCAAGTTATCACTTGGCTAAACCAACACACTGCTGAACAGCTTTCAAATATGCTAATCCAAGCCTATATTCCTGGATTAGCCGCTAGCTTAACGGTTCTCTATACCGATACTGATTGCCAACTCCTCTCCATTAATGAACAACATATTAGCCAACATAACAATACTTTTCGCTTTACTGGATGTACTGTGAACGGCATTGACGACAATTTTTTTTCCAAATATGCCGCGAATAATCTTGCCCAACACATCCAAACTGCTATCCCTGGCTTATGGGGGATCATCGGTATTGACTTTATTCTCAACGAAAAAGAACCCGTAATTGTTGATATCAACCCAAGATTAACTACCTCTTATGCTGGTCTATCTCGGTCCATTTCGCTCAACCCGATGCAATTAATCATCGATCTTAAAACTAATGAAATGGCAAACTTACCCCAAATTAAGCATCTAAATGCTGTTAAAATCTCTATATGAGTAATAATATAATTACAGGCTGGGATATTGGCGGCGCACATCTCAAAGTAGCCCAATGCGATCTGGCGGGTAATCTACAACACGTTTTTCAAATACCCTGCCCGCTCTGGCAAGGTATTGATACGCTGCATATTGCTATCAAATCAGCGCTAAAGCAACTAGATCCTGACGCACAAAAAGGACAAGCGGCCATCACGATGACCGGCGAATTAGCAGATTTCTTTATTAACCGAAAACAGGGTGTTTTAGAGATTATAGCTGCTTTTAACCAATATTTTACCGAAAATAACACCTATATCTATACTGGAAACATTGGTTTTATAGCGCCAAAACACGCCGCAGAACAGTGGCATGATATTGCCTCCAGAAACTGGCAAGCCAGCGCTGAGCTTGCTGCGCAGCATATTCCAAACGGACTCTTCATCGATATTGGCAGCACCACCTGCGATATTATCCCGCTACACAATGGCCATGCCACACCGCAAGGATTTGATGATCACCAACGTCAAATAAGTCGGGAATTACTTTACACGGGCGCGATTCGTACCCCACTGATCGCGCTTGCAAATAGTGTACCATTCAAAGGCAATAATGTTGGGCTAGCAGCTGAAGTGTTTGCCACTACAGGCGATATCTGGCTGTTACTTAAACAACTCTCCGCAGATACGATCCAAGATATCAGTGCAGATGGTGAAGCGTGGACACCCTACCATGCGGCTATTCGACTAGCGCGCCTGCTTGGGACTGATGCAGATGATCCAAATGATTCTATCTGGTCTGATCTCGCACGCTGGTTTGCCGACAAACAAACCCAACTAATTGTTGATGCAATAAAACAAGTTTTCAGACAATCACAGAATATAGCCGAAAATAGCCCAATTATAGGCGCAGGAATTGGGAGGTTTATTATTGAAGACTGTGCCAACCTGCTTGAGCGGCCCTATGTTGATTTCAGCACATTGATCCCGCCAGCAAACAATGCCGCGGCAGATCATGCGCCTGCCATCGCAATCACACTATTGGCAAGCTCTCAGTTCAAGTAGAATAGCCTCATGCCCAACTCATTTGAAGCGCCGCTTTATCCACCCTTGTGCACGGAATTGCCCTATCTGCTTGATGGGCAAGATGCGAGCCCACTACGTTTTGCCGCTTTACGAAAGCTTCCCTACGCAACACTGCTGGATAGCACACAAGCCCCCAGCGACGATGCCCGCTATGATATTGCCGTTGCTAACCCCATTCTAACGCTAACAACGCGTGGGGATATCACTATGCTACACGAGCGCAGCGGCAAGAAAACAGAATCCACCGGTGACCCCTTCTCCCTTTTACAGCAAGCCTTAGGCGATTATCCTAAACAAACGCCAACAACTCTGCCCTTTTGTGGCGGTGCGCTCGGCTACTTTGCTTATGACTTAGGACGCCGGCTAGAAGATCTACCCAGCATCGCACTGGATGCTGAAAATATTCCCGATATGATCGTTGGTATTTACGATTGGGCACTGATCACCGATCACCAACAACAGCACTGCTGGCTCGCCAGCTATGGCCTTCATTCTGATACAGCAGAGCAGTGGCCATCACTCGTTAAACAATTACACTCACCTAAACCCGAACCCGCGGCTGATTTTCATATCACCTCGCCACTCCAGTGCAACTTTGACCGGGCACACTATCAAATAGCCTTCGATAAAATTCAAGACTACATCCGAGAAGGTGACTGTTACCAAGTCAACCTCGCAAAACGTTTCGAAACAAAAGCTGAAGGCGATCCCTGGCTGGCCTATCAACTGCTGCGTCAACAAAACCCTGCACCCTTCTCCGCTTATTGTAGCTTTCCAGATATTACCTTGCTCAGTGCATCACCAGAACGGCTACTACAAGTCTCCGACAAACATATTGAAACCAAGCCCATTAAAGGCACGCGACCACGTGATTTATCCGACCCTATTCACGACAAGGCCCTTGCTGATGAATTGCAAGCTAGTCTTAAGGATCGCGCTGAAAACCTAATGATTGTCGATTTATTACGCAATGATCTCGGTAAAGTCTGCCAGCCTGGTTCAATCCGCGTACCCGATCCTTTTGCGCTGGAATCCTTCGCTACCGTACACCATCTTGTCAGCACGATTACAGGCACGCTAGCTGATAACCATGATGCGGTTAGCCTACTCCGTGCCTGCTTCCCAGGTGGCTCGATTACCGGCGCACCCAAACTGCGTGCAATGGAGATCATAGAAGAGCTGGAGCCAAATCGTCGCGGCCTCTATTGCGGCAGCATTGGTTATATTGGCTTTGATGGCAATATGGATAGCAACATCACCATCCGCACCCTGGTTTATAGTGATAATCGGCTACGTTTTTATGCCGGTGGCGGCATTGTCGCTGATTCAGATGCCGATGCTGAATTCCAAGAAATTGATGATAAAGCGGCGGCATTGTTGGCTATTATTGCGCAGCTGAGCGAGTAAACATGATCGTTATCAAACTAGGTGGCAGTTTATATGGCAGCCCACAATTACAACAATGGCTTGATCAAATTGTGGCCAGTGATCAGCCTATTATTATCGTGCCAGGTGGCGGGCCTTTTGCCGATCAGGTACGCGATGCCCAACAACAACACCCCCTCCCTGATCCTGATGCACATCATATGGCTTTACTGGCGATGGCACAATTCGGTTTATTACTATGTGGCTTGCAACCCTCGCTCGCTCCCTATTATATTGCTAGTGGTAGATTAGATAAGGTTGAAAATAAAGCCATTTGGATACCAAGTAAGCACTTACTTCATTCGCCAGACATTCCTCATAATTGGACGGTAACATCTGATAGCCTCGCCCTATGGCTAGCACAGCAACTTGGTGCGGATAAACTGCTAATCGTTAAAAGCGCCAGCCTCGCAGACACAGCACTCACGATAGAACAAGCAAGCTCTGCTGATTTACTTGATTCCGCTTTCCCACACTATTACCAGAAAAACCCCATCTCAACGACCTTATTCCACGCGCAGCACTCTAATCAACTCCATTCCTGTCTATCTGAAGCAAAACATTCAGGGCTGACGCTCTTATGAATCCAAATAACAAAAACATAAAACTTCTAGAAATTTCGCCGAAACCATATGAAACAGCCGCGTTATTGCCTTTATTTGATGCAGTTCGTTCTGAAGGCCAACAACATGCAGCAGCCGATTGGGCTGCCCATATGACACCTGTGGTTACCCAAAATAGTCTTATTGGTCATCTGCTCTCTGCACAGCATAATGGCAATCTATTATCACCCGCCCTGTATCCGCTGCTCGCAGAAATAGAAAAACACACCCTGCGATGGCTATGTCGCTCATTTTCTTTTCCAATGGGACACTTCACCAGCGGCAGCACGGCGGGCACGCTAGAAGCCCTGTGGCAAGCACGAGAAAGTCATCCTCACCGTGCTCCAATCGTCTATGCGTCTCAAGCAGCGCATTATTCAATTGCAAAAGCCTGCCGTATACTTGGCCTAAGCTTCCAAACGATTGCCGCTGATGCAGATGATAGGCTTTGTCCTGATGCTTTGCAGCGCGCATGTGCAGGGCAAGCACCGCTTGCTATTGTGGCCACAGTTGGCACAACCGCATGTGGCGCCATTGATCCAATTGCTGACTGCGTAAGAATCGCCCAACAATATAATAGTTGGCTGCACCTCGACGCTGCTTGGGGTGGCGCGCTTGCACTCGTTCCTAAACAGCGCCATTGGCTCACAGGCATGGCAGATGCGGATTCGCTCTGTTTTGATCCCCATAAAACATTGGGACAACCCAAACCAAGCAGCCTACTATGCTATCGCCAAGCTATCGACCTTACGATTGATGATGGCATAAACTATCTCGACCCGCCACCCGCCACACAATTTCTCGGCTCACATGGTGCCGAATACTGTTTATCATTATGGAGTTATGTAATGCTGACAGGCACCACCGCTATCGCTGAAGCAATCCAGAATCGCCTTGATCAAGCCGCACAATTTGCAGCCGGCCTCACGCCAGTCGCCAACTGGATTAATCATAGCCCAACGGGTATTGCCTGCTTTGCACTAGCCGATAGTGCGCCCGATCTCACGCGCTGTATAGAGCAGGGCGTCTTTTCGCGCGTTATCGTTAATGAAACTCCCGTCTATCGCGCCGTGTTTGCCGATAGCAGCACGCAGGCAGATGCGTTACTCGCTAGCTTAATTGAAAGCTTGTAAGTGTTGCTGCCAATGCTGCACGATCATAATCATCGCTAACAACCGACTCACCTAAGCCACGCATCAATACTAAGCGAATATTGCCATCTTGTACTTTTTTATCTACCGCCATTAATTGCATAAACTGGTCGGCGCTCATCTCTGCGGGCGGGGCAACGGGTAAGCCTGCTTGTTTTAATAAACGGATAATACGCGCCACATCATCTGCCGTTAGCCAGCCCATCCGCTGTGATAAATCTGCTGCCATCACCATACCGGCAGCGATACCCTCTCCATGCAGCCAATTACCGTAACCCATGCCAGTTTCAACTGCATGGCCAAAGGTATGGCCAAGGTTCAGTAAAGCCCGCACACCTCGCTCCTGCTCATCTTCTGCTACCAAATCAGCCTTATCTTGGCAAGATCGCGCCACGGCATAGGCGAGCAACTCAGAATCACGTTTAAGCAAGCCCTCAATATTCTCTTCAAGCCACTCAAAAAAGGCCAAATCATTAATTAAGCCATATTTAATTACCTCAGCTAACCCTGATGATAATTCACGATCCGCCAAAGTATTTAACGTATTTGTATCCGCAATCACGCATTGTGGCTGATAAAATGCCCCAATCATATTTTTACCCATCGGGTGATTGACTGCTGTTTTGCCGCCTACCGATGAATCAACTTGAGACAGTAAAGTCGTTGGAATTTGAATAAAGGGCACACCGCGCTGATAACATGCCGCCGCAAATCCAGTCATATCACCAATCACACCACCACCCAGCGCAATCAACGTCACCTGCCGAGAATATTTTGTCTCCAGTAAACGATCGAAAATCTGGTTCAGCACGTCCAAGGATTTATACTGTTCGCCATCAGGCAAGATAACTGTTTCACAACGATAATCCGTTAAATGGGCTGCTACCCGCGCAAGATATAACGGTGCAACCGTGGTATTTGTAACAATTAATACCTCGCGACCTACAATATGTTTTGTCAGCAATGCCGCATCATCGAGCAGATCTTGGCCGATATAAATCGGATAGCTGCGTGTGCCTAAATCAACCGTTAGCGTCGTAGAGAGATGGCTTGCCATATTATTGTGTATCCAATTATAAGTGCTCAGGTTTAGTTTTCTTGTGATGTTTGAAGCTTATTCAAAACATGTGTCACCGCATGTTGAATCGATTGCTCACCCGTTTTAATAATGACATCTGCCACATCCAGATATAACGGATCTCGCTCTGCAAGCAGTTGCCGGATGGTTTCTGCGGGATCATCGGTTTGTAATAGTGGTCTGTTCTGATCTTTATCTGTCCGCCGAATCAACTGGGCCACCGATGCAGACAAATACACCACATGGCCACGGCTACGCAATGCCCGCCGATTTTCCTCGGCAAGAATAGCCCCGCCACCAGTTGCCAATACAATATTTTTCTTCATCGTCAGCTCCGCAATTACTTTCTGTTCCCGCTCACGAAATCCCGCTTCACCTTCCTTTTCAAAGATCCATGAAATCGCCACACCCGTGCGGCGCTCAATTTCCTTATCACTGTCAAAAAAATCACGCCCTAACGCCTTTGCCAGTTGCCGACCCACCGTTGATTTTCCCGCACCCATTGGTCCAACTAAAAAAATATTGCCTATAATGTCATTTTTTACCATCTGGCTATTATAAAAAAAAACCAGCAATATTGCTGGTTCTTTTAGTGTTCTGAATTATTTTATCGCCAATGTTTATAATTTCATACTATTCTT
>DBOG01000016.1:42766-71912 GCA_002299915.1 Proteobacteria bacterium UBA652
CATACTATTCTTAATAATTTTAGGTGTCACAAAAATAAGTAATTCACGTTTTTTATCATCTCGTAACTCGCTTCTGAATAAACGACCCACCATCGGTAAGTCACCCAAGAAAGGCACCCTAGCTGAAGTATTTGAAACCGTTTCTTCATATACGCCACCAAGAACAACTGTTTCACCATTATCAATCAAGATCTGCGTTATCACTTTGCGAGTATCAATGGCAGGCGTAGGGAATCGAGGATCAAACACAGCTTCATCTTTGTGTATCGCTAAATCTAGGATAATATGGTCATCCGGTGTTATTTGTGGTGTGACCTCTAATTTCAATACTGCTTTTTTGAAAGAAATAGTTGCCGAACCACTAGAAGAAGCTTCTAAATAAGGGATCTCAATACCTTGCTCAATCAAACCTTTATGTCGATTTGATGTAATCACTTTTGGACTAGAAATAATTTCACCATTCCCTTCCTCTTGCATTGCAGATAACTCTAATTCTAATAACAACCCTAATGGTAATTTTGACAATGCCAAGGCGATTTGTCCTGCTGGATTTTGAACTGGTAAATTCACATTAAGCCGGTCATCCATTTCAAGTGTTTCACCATTAATAATTTGAGTTGTCCCGTTCAAGGAACCAGAAGTAATGCCATCACTAACATAACGCCCATTCGATTGCTTACGTTTGCTCACACCAAACCGAACGCCTAGCTCCTTGCTAAAGTCATTATTTGCAATCACAATACGAGATTCAATCAACACCTGACGAACAGGTACATCGAGAGTCTTAACCAGACCTTTCATCAGTTCCAGTCGATCTGCTGTATCTCGTAATAACAAGGAATTAGTTCGTCCATCCACACTCACACTACCACGGGCGGATAAGAAACTTTCACCACCCGCGCTGTCACTATCGCCTCCACCTTCGTCTGTCGCAGATTTACCGGTTAGTAATAAAGCCATATCGGATGCTTTGGCAAAATTAACGACCATAATTTCTGAATACAAGGTCTCTAATTGGATCAGCTGATTTTTCGCCTCTAATTCTTGTTTTTCACTGATCGCAAACTCTGAAGCAGGAGCAATCAGAATCACATTACCATTGTCCCGCTTCGCCAAGCCTTTAGTTTTCATAATAATATCAAGTGCTTGGTCCCACGGAACATTTTTCAACCGTAGTGTGATATTGCCCGAAACGGCATCACTGGTCACTAAATTAAGCCCAGTAAAATCAGCTAAAATTTGTAATACAGCACGTACTTCTACATCTTGGAAATTAAGCGATAATTTTTCGCCGTGATAGCCCCGCTTTGCTCTACGTGCCTCTGCTTCATCTTGTTTAGAAATTGGCTTCACTTCTACCACAAAATTCGTATCTGTTTGGTAGGATAAATATTCAAAATCTGCAAGGGTTGAGATGATTAATTGTGTATCGCGGCCTTTTTGGGCACTGTCTATCATCTTAACAGGCGTGCCAAAGTCAATCACATCTAAGCGACGATGTAATGAGTCTGGTAAGGTCATATTAGGCATGTCGATTACAATACGGTTAGATTTTTGGTGTACATCAATCGGCATTCCTTGTTGATTAACCGATAACATAATACGTCCCGCACCATCTTCACCGCGACGGAAATCAATATCAGTCACACGAGGCTGGTTGTCTGCCCTAGCTGTTGAAGCGGATGTAATAACGGCTGTAGGGGTGGCTACTGCTTGAGTTGAGCCTGCTGAAATAGTAACTAAAATTCGATTCCCTTGCTGCTTGATAACATAAGGTGCGGATTGATTTAGATTGAATACCATCCGTGTGCGTCCGCCTGCCTCAATCGTTGATACGCTCTGTGTTGCACCAATATTTACTTGCTGCGTCTTTTGGCTCAACTTATTTTGTACGCCTGCAAAATCCAACACAACACGCGCAGGCTCATCAATTGAAAAGCTTTTGGGGGAGCTCACCGCTTCTGAAAAAGTGATTTCAACCTGCGTTTTGTCCCCTGGCAATGATGAAAAATCGACGGCTTGTAAATCTGCAGCCTGTACATTCAATGTTGCCAATAAAAAGGCGCCTAAGCCTAATAAAGCTCGGCTAAAATATTGATTCATCTTTTGTTTTCCATTTTTACTTGTCATATCACTTATGCCTTGTTGGTATATTTATACTCAAAAATAACGCTATTTACTTGTTTAATCTATCTTTGTTTATTCGAGTGCCAGCCTATTCTCGCGCTCCACAAAGGCAAATTTTTCGCCCGGCACAATCTCCCGAAGCGTAAGCGCCTCATCCGTAATCGTTAGCACCTTGCCACTGTTTTCACCAATATAGTTTCCTACATTAATTAAGTGTACAACGCCATCTGGCGCCAACACCATCCCAGAACGCCGACCTTTCTCTAGCACACCGACCAAACGTAAATCTTTCAATTCATAGGCTTCTAACGCTTCTTTCAGACGGTTTTCATCAACACGAATACCATTGTCGAGCGCGCCTTCCGCTGTCTCGACTAAGCGCTGCACCTCAACCACCGTTGCTTTAAAAGGATCTCGCAATTCTGCAGCCGCATAGCTAAAGTTCTCATGGATCTTAATTTCTGGAATAGGAGCGATCGGCCTTTTTTCTTTTGCCTGTATTGTCTTAACGAACTGCTGCAAATTTTCCTTCTCGGGCTGCAAACAACCGGTTAAAGAAGTCAGCGCCACCAAGACCATACTTGCTCGCAAATAAGAGCTTAATTGAGTCGTTATATTATTCATTGGGTTGCGCTCGCCTCTTCTTCTATCGCAGCAAGCTCTGTATCGTCAAAATAACGGTAGGTTTTTGCTGTTACCGTCATTTTCATTGCGTCGGTTTTGTCTCCCGCTTTTCCACCGCGAGGTTTTAATTTTTCAATGGTCAAATCATGCAATGTTACAATGCGCGGTAGCGCTGCCACACTACTTACAAACTCACCAAATTGATGATAATCACCTGTAACTTGCATGCTGATAGGCAGTTCTGCATAGAAATCGCGAGGCTGCTCTCCTTCTGGCTTAAACAATTCAAACTCCAAACCATTGGATTGCCCTGCCCGTGAGATATCTAGCAATAAGTCAGCAACCTCACTCTTGCCTGGAAGCTGCTGGAGCATGGTGCCAAATACGACCTTGATCTCTTCTAATTGTGCTTTATAGGCATCTAAATTTGTTGCTCTCCCTTGCTTCTTTTCAAATTCAGATTTCAGGGTCTGTTCTTTTTGCTCAAGCGCAGCCAAGTCAACACGCTTATCTTTAATGATAAACCAGTAACCAACTGCCAACAGTATGGCGCACAAAATTAGGATAGTGAGCACTTTGAATACATTAGGCCACTCTCCTACTTCATTAAAGTCTAACTCACTCAAGGAGGCCATCTGTTTCTCCATTATTTTCTTTTAACTGAGATTCATTCACCCGCAAGGTAAATTGTCGAATCGCATCATCTTTTGCCGATATGCGTTTAATTACATTTAAAGTGGGTTTAACAAATTCGGTATTGTCCTCTAGCTCGCGCATTAACACAGAGACACGAGCATTCGATTGTGCAACACCGTCAAACGTTAAGCTATTACCTTGCCGCTTCATTTTATCCAGATGGATCCCTTCTGGGATACTTCTCACTAAAGCATCAAAGGTTTTCACCACTTTAGGTCGACTCAACTGTAATGATTCAATCACTTGCATCCGCGCAATCAAATTGTTTTTTTCTTTATCTAAGGCTTCTATCTCTTTTATTTGTAAATTGACTTTATCAATTTCTGATTGTAGAAAAGCATTGCGGTCAGACTGCTCATCTAACAAGCCATTTACATATCGTGTTGCAAGGAAAAAGAGACCTGCGGCAATTAACACACCACCGATCATTGATTTGAAAAACTGTTGCTTGCGCTCTTCTCGCAGTGCTTCGCGCCAGGGGAGTAAGTTAATCCGTGCCATTAGTCGAAACTCCTCATCGCTAAACCACAGGCTGTTACCATCGCAGGCGCATCACTACTCAACGCCTGTGCTTTTACCTTTGGACCCAATAACATGTCTACAAAGGGATTGGCTACTATTGCTGGTGTGCCTGTCTCTTGTTCCAGCATTGTGGCCACGCCTGGAATGCTCGCACAGCCGCCTGCCAATACAATATGATCAACGGTATCATGCTGCCGCGAAACGGAAAAGAAAAATTGTAAGGATCGTGTAATATGTTCTGTCATTGTCCGTTTGAAAGGGCTTAATACTTTCTGTGCGTAATCCTCAGGCAAATTGTTTTCTCGCTTTGCTTGTCCCGCTTCTTGATAAGATAATCCGTAATAGCGCTCAATATCTTCTGTTAATAGACGGCCACCAAATGATTGTTCACGGGTATACACAACCTTTCCATCATGCAGCACATTGACCGTGGTTATTGTCGCACCAATATCTACTAGTGCCACGGTCATCCCTTGACCGTGATTTGGCAGGTGTTGTGCAATCAATGGAAATACATTTTCCATTGTATAGGCTTCAACATCAACCACCTTCACCTTTAACCCTGCATCTTCTAATAACTCAATCCGCGTATCCACATTTTCACGTCGTGATGCCGCTATCACAATTTCTACTGCATCGGGATCATCTTTAGAGGGCCCGACAACTTCAAAATCAAGCATCACTTCTTCTAGTGGATAGGGGATATACTGCTCTGCTTCAATCGTCACTTGCTCTTCTAGCTCACGATTCGATAATCCTTTAGGCAAAGAGATTTTTTTGGTGATAACCGAGGCGCCCGACACCGCGACTGCGACATCTTTCACCTTCGATCCCGACTGTTTTACCGCCCGTTTGACCACGCGGCTTACTTCGCCCGCATCCGCAATCCGCCCTTCCACTACTGCTTCAGCAGGCAAAGGTTGTACGCCATACGCTTCTACTGCATATCGATCGCCACGCTTACCCAGCTCCAGCACTTTAATTGCTGAAGAGGTAATGTCAATACCTAGTAGTGATGTCTTTTTCTGTCCAAACATAGTTGCTCAACCCTCTCCCTCAGAGCACATTCAAAAAGGCTACTCAATCAAAAACTAACCTGTCGTACTTAAAGTAATTTGTCACGACTATAATGCAAGCGCATCAAAAACACAAGCTATCGCCATAAAAATATTACTTCAATCTTTGAGTTGCCACTTAATATTCGTGCTTTCAAGCTTGTATATTAACACTAAACCCATGTACTCTAGCAGAATAATTTACGATATGGGGTCTAAACTTAAATATTCTTATGAAACGTTTTTTTCGTAGCATTGTCTTTTTGTTCTCCGCTTTCGCCATCTTAGGCGTTGCTGCTATTGCCGTACTTTATTTCGTACTCGCGCCGCAGCTACCTGCTACTGAGAACCTTAAGCAGGTACAGCTACAAGTCCCTTTACGTGTCTTTAGTAGTGAAGGTCTACTGATCGCGGAGTTTGGTGATAAACGACGCATCCCGATTGAGTTCCGTGATATTCCTGAGCAAATGGTCGACGCTATTTTAGCATCTGAAGATGATCGCTTTTTTGAACACCCTGGTGTCGACTACCAAGGATTACTACGCGCTGCTTATGGTGTGATTACAACAGGTGAAAAAAAACAAGGTGGCAGCACCATTACGATGCAACTTGCGCGCAATTTTTTCTTGGGTAGAGAAAAAACCTATGCCCGCAAACTCAATGAAATTATTCTATCGCTACAAATTGAACATAAGCTGACCAAACAAGAAATTTTAGCGCTCTATCTGAATAAAATCTTCCTCGGCAACCGCGCTTATGGCGTCAGTGCTGCTGCAAAAGTTTATTATGGCAAAGATTTAAATGAGCTTGAGCTTGCGCAATTTGCGATGATTGCAGGCCTGCCAAAAGCGCCTTCAAGATTTAACCCTGTGGTTAACCCTGAGCGCGCCAAACAACGCCGCAATTATGTTTTGCGCAGAATGTTTGAACTAGAAAAAATAAATGAAGCCGATTTTCTTGCTGCAAAAGCATCGCCTGTGACGGCTTATTATCACCAGCGAGACATTGAAGTACACGCGCCTTTTGTTGCTGAAATGGTGCGCACCAAAATGTTCGAAGAGTATGGTAAGGATGTTTATAACAATGGCTACCGTGTCTATACCACGCTTCGCGCCTCACATCAGCATGCCGCGAACAATGCATTGCAAAACGCGCTGCTGACTTATGACCGTCGGCATGGCTTCCGCGGGCCACTTGCGCAGATTGATCTGCCCAATACTACTGATCCCATTAGCCTTGAAACTGCATTGACAGAATATGATTCTCTCGGCCCGCTGATTCCTGCGCTGGTTTTATCCATTGAAGAAAATACCGTTCAGCTATATGCAAAACAGCATGGTTCTGTCGAGATCGATGGCAAAACACTTAGCTGGGCACGCCTATATATTGATACCGATAAACGCGGTAACAAAATAAAATCTGCCAATGATGTGCTCACAGCAGGTGACGTGGTTTACCTAACACAACAAGAAGTTACCAGCCAACCTACTGAAGGGGGGGAGCCAATAAGCAGCACACAATGGCAATTAGCCCAACTGCCATTGGCACAGGGTGCACTGGTCGCTGTCTCTCCTTTTGATGGCGCAGTGACTGCATTAAATGGGGGCTTTGATTATTTCCAAAGTAAATTTAACCGTGTCACCCAATCGCAACGCCAACCCGGTTCGGGTTTCAAGCCATTTTTATATTCTGCGGCATTAGAAAACGGCTACACTGCAGCCACCTTGGTAAATGATGCACCGGTTGTGTTTGATGGACCAGGGCTAGAAAAAGCATGGCGTCCCGCTAATGCCAGCGGAAAATTCTTTGGCCCCACCCGCTTACGTGTTGCCCTGACACACTCACGTAATCTTGTGTCTATCCGCTTATTGCGTGATTTAGGGATCCCTACCGCAATGGACTATATACAAAATTTTGGCTTCGATGCGACACAAATACCACAAGATTTATCAATGGCCTTAGGTAGCGGTAGCGCACGCCCTTTGGATATGGCGCGTGCCTATGCCACCCTTGCTAACGGCGGCTATCTAGTTGAGCCTTATTTTATACAGCGACTTGAAGATGGTAATGGCAATATTCTGATGCAAGCAGAACCTGCTACGGTCTGCGATACCTGCAATGGTGAAGCAGCAGAGACGGAGACAGCAGAAACCACCACTCCCACAACCGGCTTTAAGGCTGCACCGCGGATCATCACCGCACAAAACGCGTACATTATGAATAGTATGTTGCGGGATGTTGTACGCTTTGGTACTGGCCGCCGCGCGATGAAACTAGGGCGTAAAGATTTAGCGGGTAAAACCGGCACAACCAATGACCAAGTCGATGCCTGGTTTAATGGCTTTCACCCCGAGCTCGTCGCTATCAGCTGGGTGGGTTTTGATACGCCCGCCACACTGGGCCGTGGTGAATATGGTGGGGTTGCAGCACTACCGATGTGGATGGACTTTATGAAAGTCGCGCTCGATGGCATTCCTGACTCTCCGCTCAAAAAACCAGCAGGGATGGTAACGGTTAAGATAGATTCAAAAACGGGGCTACTGGCCAATGCAGGCACTGAAAAACTAGCTTATGAAACCTTTCGGTCTGCATCTGTGCCTGCAAAATCAGCGCCTCTCACAATTGATGCGGGCGGTGAGGCTTCCTCTGCTGCTGATTTATTTTAGCCTATCGCACGCAACCTAGCTTACCTAATCTGTTTTGCATCTTGTCCGCGCTCTAGCTCACCACTCGGATAATCATCATTTAGCAGCCGTAATTGCTGCAGTGGACTATTGCTGATCTGAGATTTTCGCGACCAATTAGCGTAGGAATCGCGCGAGCCTACCTGTACTATCTTAATGCGTTTCGCTTTCGCTAGGTGTTGCTCGCTTCTTGATAGTGTACGCAAACTACTTGCCGCCGCTATAAACGCATCATCATGCTGCCGAAAGCTTTTCGGATCTTTCACTGCGCCAAAAAACATAAAAGCCTGATCACGAAAATAAACCACTGAGATCCTAACAGGCCTACCATCCTGTGTTTTAGCAACCCCTGTATAGCCAGTTAGACCATGGTTTCTGAGCTTTTTTCCCTCATATAAACGATCAATCTTTAATCGTGTCCGCATAAACTCCTCTGGCGAAACCTTGCGATTGATATCATCCACTCGCACCTCTAAAAAGGCACCGCCACCGGGTGCAACCGCTACCAGTTTCGTTGGCTTATTCTGGATCTGCCAGCGTTCTGGGAAGTCAAGTGCAAACCCCATTGGCCCATGATAAAAATGCCTACCTGAACGAATCCCCTGTGCTTCACTATCGCCAAACACCATGCCATCAATCTGCTGCAAATAAGCTTGTCTACCAATTTTGTTCTGTCCCGATACTCTTAACTGTTCTGCCTCTCCTACGACCTGCTGTAGTCGGGTATCATTATCGGGATGGCTGGCGAATAGGCCATGATAACCGCGTGGTTTCTGACCTAGTTTTTTCGCCTGCTCTTGCGCAAATATTTCTTGATCTTTTAGCACCCCAATCACCTCAATCATTGCCTGCGGATCATAGCCTGTCTTCGCTAAATATTGCGCGCCTAAACGATCAGACTCCAATTCATGATCTCGGCCATAGCCACTCAATAATGCGCCGCCCAACATATTGAAAGCTTGTTGACCTTCTTTTGAACGTAAACTAGGCAGGAGTAAAGCGCCGATTGCATAGCCCAGCTGTGCTGCTTGCCCCGCGCTTTGCTGGCGTACACCATGGCGTGCCGTTACATGGCCAATTTCATGGCCTAATACTGCAGCCAGCTCTGCTTCCGAGTTTAAATAACTCATCAAGCCTCGGGTGATATAAATATAGCCACCTGGCAATGCAAACGCATTCACCACCGGTGAATCTAATACTGTAAAGCGATAGGTTAAATTTGAACGATGGCTTTTCTCTGCCAACCGCGCGCCGACAGATTGCACATAAGCCTGCAGGGCATCATTCTCATATTTACCAAATTCTTTGATTATTTGCGGATGATTCTTTCGGCCCACCTCAATTTCCTGCGCCTCACTCATCATCACAAAATTACTTTCCCCCGTCACTGGGTTAGTCGCACAGCCAGTTAGCATCAAAACCAACAAAGCCCCCACCAAAAGGCGGAGGCTTTGTGCGATTGTGATCCCAGATTTAATCTGCATCAACATCATTTTGTTCCTTAATCGTTATTGTAAAGTTTACTTCAACCTTATTATAACCATCATCTGCGCATTCCTACAACTTAAACCGTATAGAACACACCGTCGCAAGTCTGCTTGTAATTATTTACCGTATTTTTGACGGAATTTATCAACTCGGCCAGCAGTATCCAATACTTTTTGCTTGCCCGTATAAAACGGGTGGCATTCTGCACATACATCTAAGGTCAATGCTTCCGTACGTGTAGAACGCGTTTTAAACGCATTACCACAGCTACACTTCACTTCGATTTCACTATATTCTGGATGGATATCCGCTTTCATAATTTGCTCACTTTAAATTTCAATATCACCTATGCAAACAGCATAGACTAAACAAGACCGCGTATTATACCGCTAAATCGCCATACGGCAAGCTTTATCTTTTCTGTGCAAGTAGCGCCGCCTGCCCTTGAAATGTAATGCTCCCCTCTGCCAATCTTATAGGTTCATGATAGGCACGCACTTGCAGCGCTGAGAATAGGGACAATAATTCATTATCTTGCAACACATAATCTGGATTATTCGGGCCCGTACCGGCTGCTTTATGTACAGAGTGGGTTTGATAAAATAATAAACCCCTAGGCCGCAATGCCTCTACTAAGGCAGCACATAGTGGTCGGTGTAGAAATTGGCTAACGACAATCACATCGACGCTATTCGGCTCTGGTGGCATGGACTCAACATCCCACACACTGGCAATCAAGGGTAAGTTTTCCTTATCTGCAGCTTGCTGGCATTGTGTAATGCCGACCTCTGAAATATCCCATGCCATTGTTTGCAAACCTGCGCGCGCTAGCAATAAGGCATTGCCACCACGGCCACAGGCTAGATCAAGCGCCACACCGCATGTCGGTAAATAATGCTGATGTTGGTTTAAGATCTCAGCAACTGCAGGCTCACCCGTTTTCTGCCGATAAATTTGATCCCATTTATCGGCAATGCTCACCATTATCGCCGCCAGAAAGCGGGGCTTAATACAACCAATAACGTGAAAATTTCTAAGCGGCCTAATAACATTGCCATAGAGAGCACCCATTTGGACGCGCTATTGATGCTACCATAATTTGCCCCCACCTCACCCAAGCCAGGGCCAAGATTGTTCAAACAAGCAGTCACAGCTGAAAAGGCAGTAACGAGATCTAAACCCGTTGCCATTAAAAATAAATACATGATTCCAAAACAGAATACATACATGGCAAAAAAGCCCCATACCGCACCGACCACTTTCGGTTGCAGCGCTTTATCACCAATCTTAATCGCAAACACTGCATTGGGGTGAATCAACCGCAATACTTCGCGATAACCTTGCTTGAAAAGCAACATCACGCGAACCACTTTCATGCCACCTCCCGTCGATCCCGCACAGCCACCCACATAGCTCACCATCAATAATAAAATCGGCAGGAAGCCTGGCCATAGAGAATAATCTGTGGTCGTAAAACCTGCGGTGGTACCGATTGAAACGGTCTGGAAAACCCCTTGATGGATCGCCGTCCAAGGATCATCGAAGGTGTTCGTCCAATATAAATAGCCTGATGCAACGATGGCAACTAATAATAGAATAGACAGGTAAACGCGTAATTCCGGATCAGATAAATAATGCCAAATACTGCGGTGCCGCCATGCTAAAAAGTGTAATGAAAAGTTCATCCCTGCGAGTAACATAAAGCCAACTGCAACCATTTCAATAGTCGCGCTATCAAAATAACCCATACTGGCATCATGGGTAGAAAAGCCCCCAATTGCGATGGTAGAAAAACTATGTCCAACGGCATCAAATAGGCTCATGCCTGCAGCATAATAGGCTGCAGCGCAGGCAACGGTGAGCGCTAAGTAAATATACCAGAGCGCTTTTGCTGTTTCCGTGATCCGGGGGGTCAGTTTAGCGTCTTTCATCGGACCCGGTGTTTCGGCGCGGTAGAGCTGCATGCCGCCTACGCCTAATAATGGCAAAATCGCGACGGCGAGCACCACAATCCCCATCCCGCCAAGCCATTGCAACATTTGGCGGTAAAACAAAACCGATTCTGGCAAATTATCCAAGCCAATCAATACCGTGGCGCCCGTGGTGGTCAGCCCCGACATGGATTCAAACACGGCGTCCGTGAAACTCATTTCAGGCATCGTGGTTAAGAATAATGGCACGGCGCCTGATAGACCTAGCGTCAGCCAAAATAGAACAACAACCAAAAAACCATCCCGCGTGCGTAATTCTTTGCGGTGTTTACGAACGGGAAACCAGCTCACAAGACCAACGACTAATAATAAAATAAAGGCGGTTAAAAAGGCTTGTGTCGCACCATCTTGGTAAAATAATGACACTGCGAGAGGCGGTAGCATCGTGATGCTAAACACGGCCAATAAAATACCCAACAAACGTTGAATCGTTAATAATTGCATTTATGCCGTTCGCTCGCGATAGATTAACCAGAGTCCTAACATGACCGTAATGATCCCCCACAAAATCCAGCGACCATATGCCACGTAGATCGTTTCACCTTGCCTTAGCGTAATCTTACCACGCAATACGGCTTGCTCAAACTGGGGTGTTTGGCCCATTATTTTCCCTTGATGATCAATCAACGCTGAAATCCCATTGGTGGTTGATCGAATAATCGGCCGCCCCACTTCCAGTGCACGGGCGCGAGCAATTTGTAAGTGTTGATGTGGTGCCAAGGAGTTACCATACCACGCATTATTACTCATATTGATTAACATCGTCGCCTCAGGTACCGTTTCTCGGATCACGCTTGGATAGGCATCATCATAACAAATCGACACACCCACCGGCTGACCCGCCACGGTTAATAAAGCCTGCCCTGATTTACCCGGCACAAACCCTGACATTGGCAAATCAAAAAAAGCAATCACGCCTTTTAACATCGAGGTCAACGGCAAATATTCGCCAAACGGCACCAACCGTTGTTTGTGATAAAAATTACGTTCCGATCCCAGCGACACGGCCGCATTATAATAATTTTCTGTACCGATTTCTTGCACTGGTAGACCCAATATAATATCCGTATTCCTTGCGCGCGCTTCTTCTGCTAGCGGTTCTAAATAGGTTTCTAAGGCTTGATGATAAAACACTGGCAAGGCATTTTCAGGCCACACAATTAAATCCGCATCCCAATTTTCGCGCGTTAAATCACGATATAAGGCGAGGGTCTTGCTTGCTTGCTCGGGGTCCCATTTTAGAGATTGGGGGATATTGGCTTGGATAATGGCGATATCGATATTTGCATTTTCCCCTTCGCTATCAACAAAGTCTGTCTGCTCAAGCATTGTACCACCACCATACACCGCGGCGATTAACATCACTAAGCCCACCCGAGCATATATTCCAGATTTTTTTATCGTTTGATAATTACTGATTAGTGCCGCAGCAAGCATTGCAATAATCAAGGAAACACCGTGCGCGCCGATAATAGGAATAAACGCGCTGAGAAGGGGGCTGTCAACCTGTCCAACCCCCACTTCCAACCACGGAAATCCCGTTAAAAACCAGCTTTTAAACCATTCAAATCCTAGCCATAGCAAAGGTAAGATAATTAAACCATCAATATCTGATAGTGGATTAGGCAAGAATCGCTTTAACAGCCAGCCCACACCCGCCAAAATACTGGCAAGAAAAGCCACACAAAAAACCGTCATCAAACCTGATATAAGCGGATGCATGCCACCAAATTCATTGAAGGCAACATAGACCCACGACATCCCTACCCCAAACATGCCCAAACCAAACAGCCAACCCCGCCATGCGGCTTGCCGAGGCGAGCCATCTTGCCAGCAATAAAACAACCCTGCGAGACTCAGTATTGCAGCCAGGCCAAGATAGGGCGTTAACAAAAAGAGCGGTAAGGAACAGCCCGCAATAAAGCTTATCCAGGATTTATGCTTATGCCATGGCCATGCTATCATTCGGTTTCAGCATCCATTGCGGGCGCTTCTGTCGCCGCGGGTAAAACCGTCATCTCAAATAAATGTACCCGTCGATTATCGGCGCGCACGACTTTGAACTGGAAGTAATCAATCGTAATTTCTTCACCGCGTTCGGGTAAATGTCCAAATTGCTGGGTAACAAATCCACCCACCGTATCAAACTCTTCATCGTTCCATGCTGTATCGAAGAATTCATTAAACTCATTTACTTCGGTCAGTGCCTTAATGTGATATTCCGTCTCGCTTCGCTTCAAAATCGCGGCGACTTCATCCACATCATGCTCATCTTCGATCTCACCGACAATTTGTTCCAATACATTTTCAATCGTCACCATCCCCGCAACACCACCATATTCATCAACCACAATCGCCATATGATTGCGACGGGTGCGAAACTCTCGCAGCAACACATTAAGCCGCTTGCTTTCAGGAATAAATACCGCGGGGCGCAAAATTTCACGCAAATCAAATTCAAAGTTGCCAGAGGATACAATCGCAGTCAATAAATCTTTTGCCAGCAAGATGCCAATTACATCATCTCGATCATCATCGATAACGGGAAAGCGAGAATGCGCGGCCTCCGTTACCTGCTTCAAAATATCTGCCTGTGGTGCATCTCGCGACACCATCACAATCTGCGAACGCGGGATCATAATATCGCGTGCTTGCATATGTGACACCCCTAATCCACCCTCAATAATCGCCAACATATCCGCATCTAACACCTTGTTTTCTGCGGCTGAACGCAATAGCGTTAGTAAGCCTTCACTATCTTTTGGCTCCTGAAAAATACGCCTTAATCTATCTAGCCAGGATTGGTTATTTGTCGATCGATCTTCACTCATTTATTGATCTGCCTCATAGGGATCTGCAATATCTAATGTCCGCAATATTTTCACTTCCAATGCTTCCATTGCCTCGGCTTCATTGTCTATAACATGATCATATCCCAACAAATGTAGGCAACCATGAATCGCCATATGCGCCCAATGATCTGTCTCTTGTTTATCCTGCTGGATAGCTTCAGCGCGCACAATCGGCGCGCACATCACCAAATCACCCAACAAGCGTGGCGATAATTCAACGGGAGCATCAAATGGAAAAGACAATACGTTGGTGGGACCTGATTTATTGCGGTAGGTCTCATTCAAAGTCGCACTTTCTAGCGCATCTACCAGCCTAACACTCAATTCTATTTCTTCATCCAGCTTACCCAATGCCGCATTCAACCATTTCTGGAAACTCGCCTCACTGGGCACTGCGCCTTCACAGGCATTTTGTAAATCTAAGGTAATATTCACGATGCGTCTGCGTGATCCGCTTTGGCCTGCTCTGCTCGATCATAAGCTACAATTACTTTTTGCACCAAACTATGGCGCACCACATCTTCGGCATCAAAAAAAGCAAAGCCAATGCCATCTACGCCATCCAATACTCGAATCGCATCTTTTAAGCCAGACACCTGCCCTCGCGGTAAATCTACCTGTGTAATATCACCGGTGATCACGGCGGTTGAGCTATAGCCCAAGCGGGTTAAAAACATCTTCATCTGCTCTTTGGTTGTATTTTGTGCTTCATCCAAAATAATGAATGATTCATTCAATGTGCGACCACGCATATAGGCCAATGGGGCAATTTCAATCACATTGCGTTCAATCAGTTTTGCCACTTTCTCAAAGCCTAACATTTCATATAAGGCATCGTAAAGTGGGCGTAAATAAGGATCGACCTTCTGGCTCAAATCGCCCGGCAAAAACCCCAACTTTTCACCCGCTTCCACCGCAGGGCGCACCAACACAATCCGCCGCGCAAAATCGCGCTCCAAGGCTTCTACTGCCGCTGCCACTGCTAAATAGGTTTTACCCGTTCCCGCTGGGCCCACCCCAAAATTAATATCATGGGTCATGATCTGACGGAGGTAGTCTTGCTGGTGTTTACCTCGCGGCTTCACTAAACCACGTTTAGTTTTAATGCTCACTTCAGGCTGATCGCCCGCGATATTATCTGCTTTTATTTTCGTGCCAGATTGTGTGCCTGCTTCGCGTAAGGCCAAATGCACTTGATCGGGCGCTAAGATACCACGTTCTGTCTCGCGATACAGATCGTGAATTGTCCGCTCTGCCGCCGTTAACGATGTGGGCTCCCCACTTAATTGGAAGCGTACGCCGCGATTGCTGATCGATACGCCTAAACCCCGTTCAATCATTCGCAAATATTCATCTAAATGCCCACATAAATTCGCCAACCGCACATTATCCATCGGTGCTAACTCAAATTGAATCACATCAACTTCTTCTACTGTTTCTGTCGCCATTACGCTGTTACCACTGCAATTGTCGCCAAACTATTCACCTTCTTCTCTGTTTTAAGCACCTTATCCATCACGCCAACGGGCACTGATTCAGCCACCAATTCACCGCGTAAAGAATTCACCAAGCCTTCTGTAATTTCAACCTCTACAAACTCACCAATCAAGCGTTGATCACCTGCAAAATTAACCACCCGATTATTCTCCGTTCGCCCCGCCAGTTGCCCCTCACCTCGCTGTGAATCGCGCTCCACCAAAACCCGTTGAACCGATCCCACCATGGCTGCACTATAACCCGTCTCTAATTCACGCAAACGATCCTGCATGATCTGTAAACGCCGTTTCTTAACTAATTCAGGGATGTCATCCTCAAAGGCTGCCGCAGGCGTACCTGGTCGCGCACTATAAATAAAGCTAAAGGAATGATCAAAGCCCACCTCATTAATCAACGCCATGGTTGCCTCAAAGTCAGTATTTTCTTCATTCGGGAAACCAATAATAAAGTCACTGGATAAACTAATATCAGGGCGGATCTCACGCAATCGGCGTAATTTATCAGTATATTCTGCCACTGTATGCCCACGTTTCATCATTGCCAAGATACGATCCGAGCCTGATTGCACGGGTAAATGTAAATGACTCACCAGCTCAGGCACCTCGCCATAAGCCTCTATCAAACTATCGGAAAATTCAACCGGATGAGAGGTGGTAAATCGAATCCGTTCAATCCCCTCAATCGCCGCCACATAATGAATCATCATCGCCAGATCAACTGTGTCGCCATCGCCCATTTCGCCCTGATATGAATTCACATTCTGGCCTAATAAATTCACCTCGCGCACACCCTGCGCTGCCAGTAACTTAATCTCCGCCAACACACTGTCCACTGGTCGGCTCACTTCCTCGCCGCGGGTATAAGGCACCACGCAAAATGTACAATATTTACTGCAGCCTTCCATAATCGACACAAACGCCGACGGCCCATCCACTTTCGGGGCAGGTAAATGATCAAACTTCTCGATTTCGGGGAAAGAAATATCCAGCTGAGGCTGATGCGATTTGCGCACCTGATCTAACATCCCAGGCAAGCGATGCAAGGTTTGTGGGCCAAAAATAACATCCACATAAGAGGCACGGCTACGAATCGCCTTGCCTTCCTGACTTGCCACGCAGCCACCCACGCCGATCATCACCTCGGGGCGTTTCTCTTTCAGCTTCCGCCAACGCCCAAGCTGGTGAAACACCTTCTCCTGCGCCTTCTCACGGATAGAGCAGGTATTGAGCAATAATACATCTGCTGCTTCCGCGTCTTCCGTCAATTCTAATTGATGTGATTCGGCCAGCACTTCCGCCATTTTAGATGAATCATACTCATTCATCTGACACCCCATCGTTCTAATAAATAATTTTCCAGTCATTCAGCGACTTGTGACTCTCTCTAACAAACAGGAGACTAGAATACGCTGTTTCTAAATTTATCTCAAAATATCTGCTTGTTTTGTTTTGGGCGGCAAAGGAGAGAAATAACCCACCACTAACATCAACACGCCCACCACCAAGAAGGAAACAATCCGTGAAACCGAACCACTACCCGCTAAATCGACAAAGAACAGTTTGACGACAACCAATGCTAGCAAACCTGCGCCCGCGAACCAAAATAATCGCGATGCGCGTTTAGATGACATCATCATGAATAATATTGCAATTAAGGTCCATACAATTGAAGTTGCCATCTGGAAACTATCTGATGCCATCAATGCATCAAAGTGATAGTTCACACCCACAAAGAAATGTATCGTTCGCGCCATCACCACATTCACCCACGCAAATCCCATTGCGGCTATCGCTCCAAATATAAGCCGCGGTTGCATCGGCAATAACTGTGTCTCCTTTGACTTGTTGATAAACCATAGCCAATAAGCCATCACCACAAAAACGATGATCTGCGTGAGATCAAGCGGGTTCAACACGGGTATATAAGCAAACAATCGCGACTCCCCTGCCTTAGAAAACCAAACTAATTGCCATATTAACAGCAGCGCCATAATGGGCAACAAGCCCCAAGTATAATAAGCCTGCTTAAACTGATTTACTGGCCAGGTAATCCGCTCGCCCTGCCACATCAAGCTCCCCGCCATCACAGCAGCCGTTATCGCCAAGGCACAGCTTGACCACAGCCGAGACAAACCGCTGATCCCATCCACCCATGAAAGCGCCACCCAGCCTAACAGCAAGATCCCCATCGCAAGGCCGGCCGCATGCCATAGTTTCACCAATACTTTCGGCCACTGCTGCTCATGCTTACACAACAGCATCAAGTGCACAACGAAAGCAATCGGCCACGCTAAAAAGCCCAGGTATGCAAGCGGACTGTCGCTATGTGTTATCACCGCACTGGCGATTAACACAAGCAACATAACAGGCGTCAATAAAACCGAGGATAATAAAATCCGAGACCAATTCAATTTATAGCTCAAAACAAGCTGGGAAAAGGTCGTTAATGCAATAAACAGTAAGCTCACTTTTAGTTGGTAGGCTGTCGACACAAACCGCTCAATCTCAATCAAGCCCGCCGCAAACCACCAGAACAAGCCCCAAGCAAGAATGATCATACTCAGTTCCTGTTCAAATATCAGCAGTTTTGCTTGATTCTTATCATAAAGATACGCAATCAATAATGCTGCAAGACTCACCAAGAGCATGCCAATAAACGCACTGTTCAAGATCGGCATACTGCTTGGCAAAGGTGCATAAATATCGTAAAGAAATGCCACCGCTGCACCGAATGCTAACAATAAGCCAAAGCCGCGTGAAATGATCTGTGACTGTCGCAATCCCACCCACACTAAGGCTGCACCCTCTAAAGACCACATTGCGGCCGTCCACCGGCCATCAAAGATCAAAGGAATCACTAAACTCACAAACACAATTCCCAGCGCAAGAAAAGATTCCGCCAACAATCTCACCCCGTTTTTTTCGGGCTTCCAGAGTATTTTTGCCAATACCAAGTATAAAATACCTATTACTGCCGCAGAAATAGCGCCACCATATTCGAACGGTGCAACTAATCGACTTTGCAATGCAAAGGCCACTAAAGGCAAACCAAATACCAAGCTGCCATCAACATAACCCTTTAATCTCGGCGCTTGTTTCAGTGCAAACAAGATTGAAATCAACAGATAGAACAAGAAGAATAGAATTAAAAATGGCTCTGTCGAACTAAAATAATCGGCTTGGTACGCTTTATAGCCCCACACAGCACTAATCATAAAGGTAAACACAAAGCCAATTAAATTAAGCAAGCGCCAAGATTTAAACCACGCCAATCCCAATACGCCCACATTCAACAAGGCATAATATGAAAACAACATAATATGATTACCACTGTCCGTTGACATCAAAATAGGCGCCAAAAATCCACCTATTGTTCCAAAAATAGCTAATGATTTTGCATCCTGCCGTACTGCTAATACGCCTGCCAACACGACAAGTAGTAACATTATTATCAGCGTAAAACTAACCGGCAACACATGGTAAAACTTACTGCCGGCGAAGGATGTGAGATAGAGCACCCCCACACCAATCCCCTGTAAGATAAGACCATACTCGAGCTTCTCTGTTCGTAGTCGCCAGCCTAAAACCAGCATCGCCAAGCCCGCCGCTGCCACCGCCATCAATCTGAATTCTATTGGGAAAAGGCTATTCTCTGCTGCATATTTCAGTAAAAATGCCACTCCAAAAAACAACACAACCGCGCCGACTTTCACCACCACATTGCCCGTGGTAAAAAAATCTTTCAGCATAGTAAAAAATTTATCTACTGCATTATTCTCTACTGGAGAAGTAGAGCCTATATTGTCCTTTTTCGGAGAGCTTGTACGCGCTTGTATTGGAACAGAATCCGTTTTATCCACCGCTATTGCCGTTTCCAACCCCTGATCTAATTCCGCCACTTGCGCCGCAGCGATCATTGCCACCGCTGGCTTAGCAGATGACGGAGGGAATTGTTCAGGTTCAACTGTAGGAGGCTCAGGCTCCGCCGTAGATTTAGGCTTAGACTGCTTCTTCAAAGCCAATTCTAGCGCTAAAATCCGGTGCTTGAGTGAAGCAATCATACCGAAAGCCAGCCCCAAACCACCACCGAGGATCCAACCATTATCCCCTAAAGCAAGCGCGCCAATAACAAGCCCTAATGCAATTAAAACAATTGTTCCCATCTGCAAACCTAAATTTATAGCTAAAATATGCAAATGAGAATAACAGCTATTAACCCATAAAAATAGCCTGTGCGTTATTACTGATTATCATCCAACAGATGAAATAAAGCTAATACCAACCATATGGATGCATGGGGCCGAAGAAAGGATGAAAATGCCGAGAATGCATACCCCAATGTCTGCCATAATAAGACCAGCCCCAATTCATTCTACGGGAATTAACTTGATATTTAGGCCATAACCGCACCTTATCTGATCTCACCACCGGGAACAGATAGGATTGCTCACCAATTGTACCCGATTCACTGCCCACGAGCTCACCCGTAACCGTCACCGCACGCCCTTGCTGATAAATTTCTGGTTCCAGAAATTCAGCCACTTTTACAATAAATCGACCCGCTGATTTATCACTCCGTGTTGGCTTGCCGCTCGCCCTTAAATCACGAGACACAATCTCCAACCACGTTTCACCCTGCTTATTCTTAACCGAAGCAATTGTGCCGCCCCATCGCACTTGTTTGCCTTTATGCGCATCAATATCTGCCAATACAATAGCAATCGGCGTGTTTTCTTCAGTTTGTGTGGCATGCATGGCTGAGTTGCTGGCACAGCCCACCAATAACAATGGTAATATTGCTAACAATAACTTTCTGACGTTCATTTTTTTCTCCTAATTATCCCCTCAATCGTAAGACCCTAATTATTTCAATAAGTTCCGCTTTGGTTATGCTCAGTTTACAGGTACACTAAACTTAAGAATAAATATTTCCTTGTCATCCCGATAGTTAATGGCGGGATCTTTGGGTTCAGCACAAGATCCCGCCGCTTTCTTCGACAGGATCAGGATGAACGGAGTCGGAATGACACGCTTTTGTTGTACAAAAAAGGATTCATCATGGCAATCAAAGACTGGCCTGCCGACGATAGACCCCGCGAAAAGCTGCTCAGCAAAGGCGCACAAGCCCTGTCTGATGCAGAATTGCTCGCCATCTTTTTACGCACTGGGGTAAAAGGAAAGTCTGCGGTCGAACTGGCGCGGGATCTACTCACTGAATTTGGCGGTCTCCGCCCCTTACTTGAAGCCGACCAAGCCAAGTTTTGTGAACAACACGGTCTCGGCCCTGCCAAATATGCCCAACTACAAGCCGTATTAGAAATGAGCCATCGCCATCTTGAAGCCACGCTTACCCGTGGCGATGCCTTCACTAATGCCAGCAGCACACGCCAATATATCCAGCAACGCCTGCGCCATCATCAGCATGAAGTATTCGCTTGCCTATTTCTCGACAGCAAACATCGCCTCATTATCTTCGAAGAACTCTTCACCGGCACCATTGATGCTGCCACCGTCTATCCTCGCGAAGTCGTTAAACACGCCCTCGCACATAATGCAGCAGCCGTCATCCTTGCCCATAATCATCCCAGCGGCATCGCGGATCCCAGTCAAGCCGATATTGCCATTACAACGAAACTCAAGGCCGCCTTAGATCTAGTCGATATTCGGGTGTTAGACCATATTATTGTGGGCGATGGGGAAACTGTTTCACTAGCTGAAAGGGGAAAAGTATAGAAATATCCATTTTCTATACACCTCATGCCTACATGTATAAGAAAACGGATTTTCTATACATAAGCATGTTACCATGTATAAAATATCGTTTTTATTATACTCCTCTCTTATCTTGCCGTGAGCAACTTAAATGTGTGAATTTATATTACAGCCGTTGCCGCCTACCACGGAATTAGAAACAACTGCAGTCTTACGCCAGCTTGCTTCTTCGCACCGCTATTTGGCAGAGCTAAAAGGCGTTATCGGCACGATTCCAAACGAAGCAATCCTCATTGATACGCTTGGCCTACAAGAGGCCAAAGACAGCTCCGAAATTGAAAATATCGTTACAACCCACGATGAATTATATAAAAACGCCTTATTTGAAGGCCTCCTACAATCGCCAGCCGCAAAGGAGGTGGGCGATTATGCGACTGCTTTACGCACAGGCTTTGAGGATGTTCAAAAAACAGGGCTGCTCTCGACGAATCAAATTATTTCACTTTATCAAATCCTAGAGCGTAATAATGGCGGCCTTAGGAGCCAATCTGGTACAACATTACAAAGCCAACAAACAGGGGAAGTTATTTATACTCCCCCTCAAAGCCATGATCAGATCATAAACTTAATGTCTAATCTTGAACAATTTATCAATGATCCTACGATGTCTGATCTTGACCCCTTAGTTAAAATGGCTGTTATTCATTATCAATTTGAAAGTATCCACCCTTTTTATGATGGCAATGGCCGAACGGGTAGGATTATCAATATTTTATACCTTGTCGCCCAAGGATTGCTGGATCTTCCTGTGTTGTATTTAAGCGGCTACATTATTCGTAACAAGCAAGATTACTATCAATTGCTGCAATCCACACGAGACAGCAATACTTGGGAGGAGTGGATCCTTTATATGTTGACCGGCATAGAAGAAACATCACGCATGACGATTACGTTAGTAACAAAAATACGCGACTTAATGCAAACATACAAACATCAAATCAGATCGGATTTACCAAAAATATATAGCCAAGATTTGCTTAATAATTTGTTTCGGCATCCTTACACCAAAATAGAGTATTTACAGCAAGACCTAGGTATCTCGAGAATAACCGCAACTAAATATTTAGAGCTTTTAACCCGCCACGGATTGCTCCAAAAACATAAATTAGGCCGCTATAATTACTATATCAACACACCTTTATTTGATCTGTTTATTGACCCTTCCCTACAACCAATCACTCAATAAAATCCCCACCCCAATACTATTGGATCGAGCATCATAGTCAATGAGGCTTTCACCATAGCCATTAAACCATTGGGCATACCCGCGCACGCGTTTATTAATGGGGAAGCTCCAACCAACTTGAAA
The DNA here is from genome assembly GCA_002299915.1 of Proteobacteria bacterium UBA652. GTDB lineage: Bacteria > Pseudomonadota > Gammaproteobacteria > Nitrosococcales > Methylophagaceae > UBA652. Next base: position 65,383 of record DBOG01000016.1, read on the forward strand.
GGAGGTTTTATCCCCGCCAAAGCCATGGCGCAACATGGTGTCGAAATTATGGTCTTTATGTTTATAGAGGCCTCTTAGTTCAAAGTTACCCATATAATCGGTAATATCCTCATTATCATCATCCTTTGAACTTTCCGGCACGCGCCACCAAGGTTTGAATGAGAAATAGGCATTGCCGCGCTCTAAAATAAAATCGGCATACACCCGATTCCAGCTCCGCGATAAGCTGCCTGAGCGGCCATTAGATTGATGCGAAAATCCCGTTCGGATCACCGAATTATGCAAACCTAAAATATTGAAATCTGTTTTAAAAGATAGCCACGCTTCAGGTTCATGATTGGTTTCGCGGAAAGGCGAAGAATCATCCTTATTTAAGATCTGCCAAAAAGATCGGTTGGTATAACCAACATAAAGATCGCCATGATGGTTGATTAAGCCACGAGCAATGGGCAATTTTAGGCTGAGTTGAAATTTGGCTTCTAGGTGTTGCAGATCGATCTCTTTATCGGGATCGGCTATTTTAAAAGGATCTTCATTGGGATGCTGGGTATTGTGGCTCATCAACAAGTAGTTGGGCTTATGCGGTAATAATACAAATGAATTCCAGCCTTCCTTTCGTTCTAAAAATATCCGCTGTTCAATCGCTGATTCTGAAGGAGAGGCCGCCACTTCTGCCTCGGCAACGGTTATTGGTGAAATTTCTTCTAATGCATCGGTTGATGTCTGCGCTGTTTCTTTTTCCGCCACGGCTAATGCCTGCTCTCGCTGACAGTTCTGGCGCAATTCGCCAAGCGTGATGCTGTCTTCTGCTGTGAGCGTGGCGGCAGAAACACATTGGTCAATCTCTGATATCGCTTGGACGGTTGTTGTTAACAATAAACTAAATAGTACAAAAAATATTTTCATGATTACCTCATAGATCTCGTTAAAAATTTAAGATCTCTCCTACGGTCGAGATGACCGGTTTTGTTTCCGTTTGCTGTAAATCTAAAAACAGTATATTCAGATTTTTCGCCATGTGGAGAAAAATCTGGGCATGCTAAACGTTAAACCTAAAGTGCATTACATCACCATCTGCAATAATATAATCTTTACCTTCTAAACGCCATTTTCCCGCATCCTTCGCACCTTGCTCGCCATTATATTCAACAAAGTCACCATAAGATACCACTTCTGCCCGAATAAATCCCTTCTCAAAGTCGGTATGGATGACCCCTGCGCCTTGTGGGGCAGTTGCACCAATGCGCACTGTCCATGCCCGCACTTCTTGCACGCCCGCAGTGAAGTAGGTATGCAAATCAAGCAATGAATAGCCACTGCGAATAACGCGATTCAAGCCCGGCTCATCCTGACCCAATTCAGCCAAAAAATCCATTTTCTCTGCATCTTCTAATTCAGCAATTTCAGATTCAATCGCGGCACAAATAGCGACCACTTGCGCGCCTTCTTGTTTGGCCAAATTAACCACTAAATCAAGCGCGGGGTTATTCTCAAAACCATCTTCTGCTACATTGGCAATATACATGGTGGGTTTGATCGTGAGTAAATGTATTTCATTCAATAATGCCAAATCATCTTCATCAAGCTCTAAGGCGCGAACAGGATTTCCTTCATCAAGCTGGGCGCGTAAGGTTTCAAATAACACCACCCGCGCTTTAGCATCTTTATCGCCACCCTTAGCATCTCGCGCGGCTTTTGTGGTTGCCCGTTCCACTGCTTCTAAATCTGCTAATGCTAATTCTGTGTTGATCACTTCCACATCATCTAACGGTGCAATTTTACCGGCCACATGCACTACGTTTTCATCTTCAAAACACCGCACGACATGAGCAATTGCATCAGTTTCACGGATATTGGCAAGGAATTTATTACCTAAACCTTCACCTTTAGAGGCGCCTGCCACCAGCCCCGCAATATCAACAAATTCCATGGTGGTTGGCAATACCCGTTTCGGCTGCACAATCTCAGCCAACGCATCCATTCTAGGATCAGGCACGGGTACCACTCCGACATTTGGCTCAATCGTACAAAATGGATAATTTTGCGCTTCAATACCTGCCTGTGTGAGTGCATTAAATAAGGTTGATTTTCCTACATTAGGTAAGCCAACAATGCCGCATTTAAATCCCATCTTTTTGTCCTTGTGAATGTAGTGTGTTCATGGCTTTTTGCAACTCTTCATTAATGATTTCAGGGAAAACCCGAAGAGATTGATCAATACCTGCCAAGATTGCCTCCCGATCAGCTTGCGAAGGCTTGCTCAAAACATAGTCCGACACTTGCCGGCTATTGCCTGGATGATCAATCCCGATCCGACAGCGTAAAAAATTTTTATGCCCCAGCTGCGAAATAATATCCCGCAAACCATTATGACCACCATGACCACCACCCCGTTTTAAACGGATGGTTTCAACAGGCAAGTCCAATTCATCATGAATCACTAAAATATTGTCTTCGGAAATTTTATAGAAGTTTGCTAATGCCGCAACAGCTTGGCCGCTGCGATTCATAAACACGGAAGGTTTCAGTAAATAAAGCTTATCCGTGCCCTGCTGGCCAGTGGCCAGTTGGCCGTGAAAACGGGTAACATTTGCAAATGTTACCCCAAGATCACGCGCCAACTGATCAAGCCACCAAAACCCGACATTATGCCGGGTGTGTTCATACTGTGCGCCTGGATTACCTAATCCAGCAATTAGCCAACTTGCCATAATAGGCTCACTTACATCATCAAAAGACTATTTTAGTCTTCCGATGCTTCCTCTGTAGAATCTGCAGAATCATCACCATCAGCTGCTTCACCTTCTTCACCCTCAACTGCTTCAACTTCTTCTTCCTCTTCAACGACAACAACCGGAAGATGTAAGCTCAATACTGCTTGGTCAAATGAGTAGCGTGCACCTTCTTCTAGTTCTTCGCCATGATCACCATGTGTTAATGCGACGATTTCAACCCCTTCAGGCATTTTAAGATCGGTAAAGTGAACACTATCACCCAAGACCATTTCTGAGGCATCAACTTCAATATATTCTGGCAAATCACCTGGCAAACAAATGATTTCAATATCATTGCTCAAATGCGAGAACACGCCGCCTTCTAGTTTCACACCTGGCGCATCCTCTTCACCCATAAAGTGAAGCTGGATAGTAATTGTGAGTTTTTCATTCTCATTGATCCGTAAGAAATCCGCATGCATAATTCTCACATCACTGGTTGGGTGACGTTGTAAATCTTTTAAGATCACTTTACTTTTTTTGCCATCAACCACCACTGTTAAGATATGTGCATAAAATGACTCTTCCGCTAAATGGCGGATGAATTTATTGTGATCCAATTCAATTGATGTTGGCGCATCGCCACCACCATACATAATCGCTGGTACTTTGCCCGCATGACGTAGTCGGCGGCTCGCACCCTTTCCACTATCAGTACGCAGATCAGCTGCTACTTCATAAATATTTTTCATGGTTACTTCTCCAAAATCGAGTACTACTTTAACAGCACACCCGTGATAATTGTCTCCCCCGCGACCAGGTTTCGACCCAATTTGCCGCAAAATAAAGCTGCGGCGAACCCAATATTATATAGTATTTTCCTGCTTCGGGATGATTTAGAAACATTTAGTCCATATAAAGTGAACTAACCGATTCCTCAGTACTTATTCGGTGCATCGCTTCTGCCAGCATTTCAGCCACGCTCAATACTCGGATTTTATCGCATAATTGTGCTTTTTCTTGCAATGGAATCGTATCTGTTATCACCAGCTCATCCAACACCGATCCATTCAGATTATCAATCGCTGCACCTGATAAAACTCCATGTGTACAATAAGCAACAACCTGTGCTGCACCCGCTTCTTTCAAGGCAGCGGCGGCGGCACACAAAGTACCCGCAGTGTCCACCATATCATCGATTAACACGCATACCCGGCCTTTAACATCACCAATGATATTCATTACTTTAGCTTCATTCGCCTGCGGCCGTCGTTTATCGATAATCGCCAAATCGACATCCAAATGCTTGGCGACAGCACGTGCTCGCACCACACCCCCAATATCAGGCGAGACAACCATTAAATCATCATATTTATGCCGCCAAATATCGCCCAATAAAACAGGCGACGCATAAATATTATCCACTGGGCAATCGAAGAAACCTTGAATTTGATCGGCATGCAGATCCAGTGTTAATACCCGATCCGCACCTGCTCCGGTCAACATGTTTGCAACCACTTTCGCGGTAATCGCAACCCGTGCTGAGCGCGGTCGGCGATCTTGCCGCGCATAACCGAAATAAGGTATCACATGGGTAATACGATAGGCTGACGCTCGACGGATAGCATCGGTCATCACCATCAATTCCATCAGACTATGATTGGTAGGCATGCATGTGGGCTGCACAATAAAGACATCTTGCCCGCGCACATTATCGAGGATCTCGACCATGATTTCACCATCGCTGAAAGTTTCAACGGTAGCTCTACCTAAGCGTGTTTTAAGGGATTTTGCGATGTTTTTTGCGAGCTGTGGGTTTGCATTGCCGCTAAACACCATCATGCGATCATCATTCGCATTGTCTTCTATTTTAAGAGGGCGTTTTCTTTTCACGGTGGCAGACTCTCAATCGGGCTATAGCAAAAGAAAAAATGGCTGGGGTACCAGGATTCGAACCTGGGAATGCAAGGATCAAAACCTTGTGCCTTACCGCTTGGCGATACCCCAACAAAAATCGTATTTTACATTATGCCGCGTCATTCTGCAGACTTATTTTTGTCACAATCCAAACTCAAATATAAGTCTGATCGATTGCAACCTTTGGCGACAAAACCTTGCCAGCCTGATGGCTTTGCTGCAAACACCTGTTCTGCCTTCACTTGATCTTCAAATCCCGCAAAAACACAAGCGCCTGTGCCCGTCATTCTCGCTTCACCAAACTGTGCCAACCAAGTCAGCGCTTCATCAACTGCTGGGTAATGCTTCCGTACGATTGCCTCAAAAACATTACCACCCTCCCCTGACAGAAAGCGCGACATTGTGATACGCGGACAATCCCGTGTCAAATCTGCATCTGCAAAAACATCAGTTGTGGAGACAGCGGAGGGAGGCGAGATAACGACATACCACCGTTCTGGCGGGTTTATTAGCGATAATTTTTCACCAATCCCTTCCGCCCATGCTGCATGTCCATATACAAAAACAGGAACATCTGCGCCCAAAGCCAGCCCTAATTCAGCCAATTCATCACGGCTTAGGCCTGCTTGCCACAGGTGATTTAGCGCCACCAAAGTAGTCGCTGCATTTGAGCTGCCACCACCTAAACCGCCACCCATCGGTAGTTTTTTAGCCAGTGAAATTTGTGCGCCTTGTTTTATCTTAGCTTGTTGTTGCAATAATTTGGCGGCCTTCACCACTAAATTATCATTATTTTGAACCCCTTCAACGGGGGTCAGCAATTGGATGTCTGGCTTATCTGTTATTTCAAACTGTAAACTATCACCTATTGATAAAAATTGAAATACGGTTTGTAGTTCATGGTAGCCGTCAGCGCGGCGCCCTGTAATATGTAAAAACAAATTGAGTTTGGCAGGCGCTGGCCAGCATTTTATTCGGGAGTTTAAGATCCGATTTGCCACTTATCTATCACCATTTTCAAATGCAACTCGGTATTTTCAATAACGATTTTTCGTGGTAAGTACAGGCCTTTTACTTTTGTATATTCTGGGAACTTTATATGCCACTCACCCTGAATCATTGAAGAGATCTGCGCAGCCTCATTCAATTCTTTTTCCGTTAACGGTAGTGTTGCCGCTGGCAAACCCTGCACCCAATATCGCAACGCACTAATCGGCAATTGCCAGCCTGTAGTTTCTTGCAGTAAGCCTTCGGGTGCCGCTGCTTGCCATTGTTGGCCATCTGCAAGCGTTAATACCACCTGCTGTTCATCGCCTTTCAACATCAGGCCACCCATTGAAAACGGCCCCAATATTTGTAATTCATAATCCGCTGCGGCTTGCTGCCAACGTAGACCCGCTTGCCAAGATTCTTTATCTTGTCGAATAGATGCTCTTGCCTTAAATTGCCAGTCTGTTAATGCCAGCAACTCAATTTGGCGCTGCTGCCAACGCGATTCTAGATCATCTGTGCTGATTGGGGTAGTCGCACATGCGGCCAACACTAACATTATGCTGACAATGGCTGCCTGGCAAATAAATCGCATTAATGCTGCAGCCGCTGCAATGTTTCTTTGAGCAAGCTATTCTCAGGGTCTTTCTCACGCGCTTGTTGCCACACTTTTTTAGCCGCTTCTTTATCCCCTTTCACCCATAATACTTCGCCCAAATGGGCCAACATCTCTGCATCTGGCTTTAAATCCACAGCGCGTTGTAAATACAGCACGGCTTCTGTTAAATTGCCTAAACGATAGTGCACCCAGCCCATACTATCCAAAAAGAAAGGATCCTCTGGTCGCACCGCAAGTGCCCGAGAAATTAACCCTTTCGCCTCTTCATAACGCTCTGTTTTGTCCGCTAA
>DBOG01000016.1:72303-96354 GCA_002299915.1 Proteobacteria bacterium UBA652
ACTTTCTTTAAATCTGACTCTAAAACATCAAGTTTATTGAGCGGCTCTGAAACCATTGCGCGGCCATACAATAAACCCGTATTATCGGGAAACTCGGCTAATGCCTCGGTATAGACCTCAAAAGCGGCCTGATCTTGATCATGTTCTCGCAAGAAGGTCGCTTCATAATCATAAAATCCGGCTGCTGCGGCTGGAATTTCTGTGCGTAACAATTTGAAGTGTTGTCTTGCCTCATGTAGTTTTCCCTGATCGGCGAGGATATTAACGTATCGTCCTTGTGCCGCATAATAATGCCTGCTTTCTGGCGACACGGCCGAAAACCACGTCAAAGCCTCGGTTAGCTCCTGATTTTCCTCTGTCGCCAAGCCCATGAAATAGCTTGCTTTCTGCCCCGAATCACCCAGCTTTAATGCCTCTGAAAAATAGCTTTTTGCCTGCTTGTATTCCTGCACGTCCATCGCCAATAGACCCAGGGTAAGTATCACTTGTTCATTTTCAGGATTTTTCTCGTATAGCGATCTTAATAGCTTTGTTGCCTGCTCATGTTTCCCATTACTCACCAATGCCTGTGCATAAGCCTGCAATAAATTATCACTTACATCTGCATTTTTACTTGCTTTAGCAAGCACTGCTAAACTTTCTTCTTTATTTCCCTGGCTATCTAAAATATCTGATTTTAATAATGCAGCACCTTCCACCTGCGAACCCGCTGCCAATATTTTATCCACAATAGGCAAGGCAAGATCAAATTTCTTAAAATAAGCAGCAAGCCGTGCATAAGCAAATAAAGCATCCAGATCTTGCCGCTTAAAAGCGGCTAGACCCGCTATAAAACCAAGAGCAGCTTCCGCATCTATGCCTTCTGTATTGGCTAGTAAACTGGTGATTTCAGCAAAATCATCGCTCTTTTTTTCTGGCCGTAGTTGTAATGCTTTTTCTAGCGCAATCTGTGCCTGCTCAAGCTTATTTTGAGAGATCAAAACAGAGGTGCTCACCATTTGTGCATCTGCACTCCCTGGCTCTAACGCAACCCAACGTGCCATAGCACGATCTACTATGTCTAAATTATGGGTTTGTGTCGCTATCCCCGCCGAACGCCGCGCAACAGACTGCGACTTCACCAGTTTAGATGCCTCATGATACATGTCTGCGGCTAGCGACATATTGCCACGTTGCTCCGCCATTTCAGCGCCCAAAATATAATACATTAACTCTTTTGTGAGTGGTAAATCAGGTATCATCTCAACCGCGGGGATCTCTGTCTCTATTGGATCCGCCTGTGTTATCTCCTTATCCTCCTCCACCGGAGGCGTTGCCACACATGCCGTCAAACTCATCGTCGCCACTAGGCAAATCGTCGTCAAATTTATGCTTTTCTTCATTCTTATCCCGTTATCAATCGGATTGTTGTTGCTGAGTTTTGTTAGAATGTCTCTCTTCAACCTCGTCATCTACTTTACATTATATGCACTTTGTTAGCTACGGCATCAACCATCAATCTGCCCCTGTCGCCATCCGTGAACGGCTCGCTTTTAGTGTCGACACCATTCCGGCTGCGTTGCATGCCTTATATCAGCTACCTGAAGTTGAGGGCGCGGTGATTGTTTCCACCTGCAATCGTACCGAAATCTATTGTCAGCTGCATCCAAATAAAATCAATACGCTCACCAACTGGCTTCACCAATATCACCAATTACCCAGCGACAGTCTCGAGCCACACCTTTACCGCCATCATGATCAAGATGCGATTCGCCACCTTTTTCGGGTTGCCTGCGGGCTTGATTCTATGGTGCTCGGTGAGCCACAAATACTCGGCCAAATTAAAACAGCTTATAGCCAAGCACTCAATGCAAATACCTTAGGCAAGCCTTTAGGCAAATTGTTCCAGCATACTTTCACTGTCGCCAAACAAGTGCGTACAGATACCGAAATTGGCAACAGCCCAATTTCGATTGCCTTTGCTGCTGTTAACCTTGCTAAGCGGATTTTTGCTGATCTTCCCACGGCCACTGCCATGTTAATCGGTGCTGGTGAAACGATTGATCTCACTGCGCGGCATCTCAAAGATAATGGTGTCGATCGGATCATCATTGCTAATCGTACAGTTGAACACGCCCACCAGCTCGCGCAACAATTTAATGGCTATGGCATCAGCCTCAGCGAAATACCTAATCATCTTGCAGAAGCCGATATTGTTATCAGCGCCACCGCCAGCCAACTACCTATCTTGGGCAAGGGCACCATTGAGCGCGCGCTAAAACAACGCAAACGACGGCCTATTTTTATGGTCGATATCGCTGTGCCACGTGATATTGAGCCCGAAGTTAGTAGGCTAGATGATATTTATCTTTACACCGTTGATGACTTGCACAATATTATCGAAGAAAGTCGCCAGTCTCGCCGTGATGCGGCCAAGCAAGCCGAAGAAATTATTGACCATCATGTTGATCAATTTGCTGGATGGTTACGCTCTCAAGAAACCGTGCCAACTATAACCGCTTTGAGAATCAGGCTTGAGCAGGAAAGTGAAGACTTACTATCTCAGGCAAAAAAAGATATTCAACAGGGTCAGCCAGCGGAAGAAGTACTGGCTGAATTTAGTCGCCAACTCTCCCAAAAGCTCCTCCACTCACCTTGTCAACAATTGCATGATGCAGGAGTAAATGGTGATAATGGCCTGATAGATGCCGCCCGAACCCTATTTAATATTAAGGACTCCCCTTCGTGAAAGACTCAATAAAACTCAAACTTGAAGCGCTTGTTGATCGTCATGAAGAAATCAGCGGCCTACTGTCTGAGCCAGAGACCATGGCAGATCAAAACAAGTTTCGTGCATTATCGCAGGAGTACGCGCAACTTGAGCCCGTGATCAAAACATTTCAAGCCTATCAAAGAAATGAAGAATCGCTTGAAGATGCCAAAATAATGCTCAAGGAAGAGGATGCTGACATGCGGGAAATGGCAAAAGAAGAATTTTCTAATGCCGAAAGTCAGCGCGATGAACTAGCGCTTACCCTACAAAAATTATTACTGCCTAAAGATCCTAACGATTCGCGCAATCTCTTTCTAGAAGTCCGCGCTGGTACGGGTGGCGATGAAGCCGCCTTATTCGCAGGTGATCTCTATCGCATGTATAGCCGTTATGCCGATAGCCGCCGCTGGCAAGTTGAGCTCATTAATGCGCAAGAAAGCGAACAAGGCGGTTATAAAGAAGTCGTTATCCGCATTATCGGCGAAGGTGCCTATTCCCAGCTAAAATTTGAATCAGGCGGTCATCGTGTACAGCGTATCCCCACCACTGAATCACAAGGCCGGATCCACACCTCCGCCTGCACGGTCGCCATCATGCCCGAAATCGATGAAATTGACCAAATTCAAATTAATCCTACTGATTTACGGGTAGACACTTTCCGCGCCTCAGGGGCCGGCGGCCAGCATGTTAATAAAACTGACTCTGCGATTCGGATCACCCATTTGCCTACAGGCATTGTCGTCGAATGCCAAGATCAACGATCCCAGCATAAAAATCGCGCCCAAGCCATGTCGGTGCTGCAATCGCGCATTATGTCTGAAAAACAAGATAAACAAGATGCCGAACAGGCCGAAACCCGTAAGCTATTAGTCGGCAGTGGTGATCGATCCGAACGGATCCGAACCTATAATTTCCCGCAAGGCCGCGTGTCCGACCATCGCATCAACCTGACTCTATATAAATTAGCCGAGATTATGGAAGGTGACTTAAGTCAACTAATCGAACCACTGATTAATGAGTATCAAGCGGATCAATTGGCGGCGTTGGCAGAAGGGGAATAGCTCCTATCTCGACTGGCCTTTATAAGGCTTGTTTCGTGATAGACTAACTTACTAAATAATATTTCCCTCTTTATAAACGTAAGGTGTAAGAATTCATCGCGTTGTTTACAGTCGAAAGATAGTCGGTTGGCAAGTGTATGAAAAAGAGTCCAGTGCATTAGCCGCTGACGTGATGACGGATATCTGTCATCGAGAGAAGATCAAAAGAGAGCAAGTGATCTTACACTCAGATAATGGCAGCCCAATGAAAGGAGCAACCTTATTAGCCACACTCCAACAATTAGGTGTTGTGCCCTCCTTTAGTCGCCCAAGCGTTAGCAATGATAACCCTTATTCAGAATCACTATTTCGCACCCTAAAGTATCGGCCAGACTATCCTGAAAAAAGATTTGAAACGCTCATAATAGCGCGTCAATGGGTAAACAGATTTGTCGACTGGTATAACCAAGAACATTTACATAGTAGTATTAAATTTGTGACGCCAGAACAAAGGCACCATGGTGACGATAAAGAGGTGCTGGCCAAGCGTAAGGAAGTGTATGAAAAAGCGAAGCAAAAACACCCAGAGCGATGGGGTGGACAGATCCGAAATTGGGATGAAATCAAGGAGGTTTATTTAAACCCTGAAAAGATAACAAATAAGGCGGCTTAATTTTAACTTTAGGCGACAACTCTCTTGAAATCCGCCGCTATCCTGAAGATACCTTAAGCTACCTTGCCAATGTGTATAACCAACAGGCGCGGGCATTTTATGAAGAACATGGCGTGAAGCTTATCACATCGGCCTATGAAGCCAATCAAACGCTAGACGAAGTACCACTAATGATCACCAAACATTGCCTACGCTTTAGCCATGGTCTCTGCCCCAAAGAAGCCAAAGGGGTGATTGGCGTACAAGGCACCGTCACCGCCGAGCCGATGACGCTCATCAATGGTAACGATAAATTTACCCTGAAATTTGACTGTAAACCGTGTGAAATGCATGTGATGGGGAAAATACGGAAACCTGTAATAGATAAAGGTCCACCTCAAACGATTGTTTTTCATTCAAAGCGCGCTTAAACCGCTCGCCTTACCTGTATGGTATATTGTTCGTTATAGTTTTATAAGCTGGAGAGTTTATCATGGCGTCTGCCCACAATATCAACCTTTGTAGCCAAGGTATTGCCTTAAAGTCACTATTCACAGACTATCTCGTGGTTGTCGCGATTGGCTATATGATGGCAATTGCTCAAATCCAATTTACCCATGGCATGGCGGATGGTGAGCTAGGCTTGTCCGTAGATGATATTGTATATAGCTATTATGGCAAACGCTCGGGCTCTGTGCTGGAAGCTAAACTCAATGGATCAATGAAACTCAACGCGTCCGATGAAGATCGCCGCAAAATTATTAACTGGGTACATAAAGGGGCAAGCGAAAAAAGCTTCACCAGCATGGGGATTCGCGCCAGATTATGGATACCAGTTGTGTGATGTGTCATAACGGTGATCCTGGCCTGCCCATTCCTGACTTTACTAAGCTTGAAAGCATTATGAAAGTCGCAGAAACCGATACCGGTACTAGCTTTTCATCATTAGCACGGGTCTCACATATTCATTTATTTGGTATCTCTTTCATCTTTATGTTTGTCGGTTTAATCTTTAGTTTAGCGGCAGGTGTGCCACGTAAATTAAAAGCGTTGGTTATCGTGATGCCATATGTCTTTTTAATCCTCGATATTTCATCATGGTGGCTGACCAAGCTCAACCCCAACTTTGCCTGGCTTGTGATTATCGGCGGCGGCATGATAGCGCTATCCTTCGCATTCATGTGGATTGTGTCAATGTATGAAATGTGGATCATGCCGCGGCTTTATAGCGATAACCGCGATGCATTGTTAGACGAATAAGCAGCTTAAACATCTTTAAGATATTATTGCGGTTTTTTCCGCTCTATATCCCAAAGACCCACATAATCTTTCCACTTCGCCTTATAGTGAATCCGATCCTGCTCAGCTGTTTGCGCGATTAACGCGTAGGAGAAAGGGATCGCTTGTAATGCTAAATGATTTTTAGCTGCCACTTTAATTTTTCGGATGTGCTCATTGGCGCGTGGCAAGGATAAAATTTTAACCGGTTTTTCCTGCAACCGATTGACAATGATTGGGTAGGCATATAAACCATTGTCTCTTGCCGCACCAGCTAGAAGAAACTTACCCTTGTCCGTTGTGACAAGCGCAAGCGTGAGCGCATCAATGCTATTTATTTTCTGCAGGACAGTTTTTGTCTTTGGATCGACATGATAAATCACACCGCGCTGTGTCTCGTAGTCCGTCTCATCAATGGCAGAAACCCATAACGTTTTATCCTCACAATCATAAATAACCGCATTGATGCCATATGGATTATTCGGCGAAGGATGCACGTCCTTAAACGTCATAAAAATACTTAGCGAGCCTGTTTTAGTGTCCAATTTATAAATACTTTTTTGTAACTCAAAGGTGTTTTCTTGAATACTAATAAAAGGGCTCGGAGCTAAAAAGATATTCCCCCGCTCATCTAAGGCATAGGTACTAAAATGTCCATATTGTTCCCATTTTTTGGGATGTAGCGATTGGCTGAAGCTATTGCCATGTAGAAAAGCAATGCCTTTAAAACGTTTTTGGGTCAAATCAATAACTACCGGCTGTTGAATATTCAAGTCTGCCAAAAATAGGGGCGGTCTGCCACAGCTCTTGTTGCCGACAAAGCTACCTATATTGTTTTCCACACCCATAGCTGGCTGTGCTGTGGCTTGTTTCTTTTGTATCACTGCCGCAGTACCCACCATGCTGACAATAAGTAAGGCAACCAAGATAGGGAAATATTTCTGCATTATGTCTCCCTACTTTATCGGCACAAATTTAGGACCCACCACACAAGGCCAGACTTTTACTTCTAAGCTTCCACTCTCACCAATTATCGTGTCTGCCCAACAATATTCATGCCCTGCACGTGCATCATTCTGGATCCGAGGCACATACCATAAAACAATATTGCTCCCATCGAGATCCTCGCCATCCATAAATCCTTCCACCCCGTCTTCCTTCAAATTACAACAGGAACCCAAGGTTAGTAAATCTTGCTCTCCTTCATTCGCTTTGAATACGCTAGCAAATAAGGTCGCATTATCGCCTCGGCTGTCATCATCAAACTGTCCATGATTAGGCTCAAGGTAATAGCCCTCTTCCGGTGTACTTTTGACGGTGATTTTATAACGCTGTGTATTGCTCTTTTCCACGCGTTCTGATTGCTCGTGCGCCCACTGGCGCCACACGCCATCTGATTGACTATAAAAAGATTCTTGATCTGAAATTGCCATATCAATCCGCATTACCGGTCGATAAAGCGCCTTATCACCACAACCACGGCCAATATTCACCCCAACGACACGAAACGATCCATCATCATAAAACTCAAACCGATTTTCATAACGATAATTACATGCCATTGGCCATTTAGGGTTGCGATAATCTTGGGTTAGCTCAAAGCCATCATCCGTTTTCAGCCGCTTAATTTGTGGCGCATTAAATGGCAAGACTACTGAGGTTGAAAACATTGGGCAGCCCATCGCATCGTTGTAGCCAAATAGATAATTACCGTCATCATTTTTAACGGTCTCCACTCGTCTTCCCGCAATATATGTCTCGCCTTCTGCTGCGCCCTGTTCTCCCACTTTTTGTTGATAGCTGACATGCCAATCCACAATTTTAGCGGATGCCAACACAGGTCTGCCTTGATAGCTAGCATCAATGACTTCTAAGCCATCTGAACCGGTCAAGCGATAGGAAAGTCGCCATCCATCTCGCTCTAATACCGTATTCTGTCGACAGAAATTCTCCATAATATGGCGATTTTGTAGGCTACGTTCTGAAATACAGGCTGGTGTCGTTGTTTTACCTAGTCCTGCCCACTTTGCTGCAACCAATCTAAGCTCCGTAAGATCGATAACCGCCCATAATGCTTGCTCTTTTTGATGATCGGCAAAGGTCGGCGCAACACATAAATGTGCCGAATTCTCACAAGGAGATTCCTGCAAAGCACCCCGCACATTTGCCATCGACATGTCTTTTTTTGAAAGATTAATCCCCAATTCTTTTTTTACTTCGGGTGCATTGAGGGCAATAGCCTGAGCAATATGGGTCAGTCGCAAACTAATATCAGGCTGCATATTGGGATAGGTTTGCACCGATAATACCTCACCACTATCAATATTCGCAATTGCACGCGTCGTCGCATTGGTCACAAAATTATATTTTTCAGCTTGATAGCAAGTGGCAGAACTGCAGGCTCTTTTTGTGTTCGCATCTAGGCTACTAATAATTGCCGGCACAACCCGCATCATATCATTACGTAATAATTGCTCTCCACGTCGCGTGTCTTTCAAAAAGTCCGCATCTTTCAGCAAAATTGCTTGGGCTTGTTTGCCGCCTGCATCCAATTCATTCGCTTGCAACGGCAAAATAGCATTACCTGCTTTCATCAACTCCCGTATTTCAGCTAAATAGGATTGGACTTCTGGAATGGCTGCCGTTGATGTTGTATTTTGAGGCAATAAAATACGCTCTTTCGGCATTGCGCTATCGGGCTTCGCTTCTTCGATCTCAGCAACGGGCATCCACCAATAAGCCGCAATAAGCAAGCTGCCCAATAGCAAAATAACCAAACTAATTTTTAATTCTCTATTCAATGGTTCATCTCAAAATAATAAGGCGGCTTCTCCCCTATATATACCACTACACAGCAGGTGATAATAAGTAATACCGAGCTTAGTAAGAGCCATGTGTTTCTATGGTTCGTGTTATCCCATACGGCCAATACAGGAACAAGCGGCGACAACAGAAAAAGCGCCATAAAAAGGTGCTGTACACGGAAACCATAATACCTGTCTAACCCCACTGCTATCAAGGCTAATATCACAGAAAACCATATTTGTTGATCTGCTTTAGTCGGTGTTGTTTTCGGATCAGTCAGCATAAACACGATGAATAAGATAAATGAAACCGCATAAAAACGATGGCTGAGCATTTCAAACGTCAACACTGGATCAAATTTCACCACCCAAATATACTGAAATAAAAGATAGGCGGCAACAAAAACCAACGGAATGATCCAACGCTGTACGCGTATCAGCATCGCCACAGCCACGACCATCACAAATATTTTAAGCCACAGACTATCACCCAGCTGGCCTAGAACCATATGCGCGTCATCATAAAATAAAAATAGCCCCAGCATTAAGGAAAAATTAGACGGATTAAAAAAATGTCTGCCTTCAAAACAAAGCCACTGTTTTTGCAATAAGCCCAAACCGATAATAACTGCATATATCCATAGTTGAACAGAGACCATCATCAGCATCACCCCCATTGCCGTGGTTAATGATGAAAACGAGACAAAATCAAGCTTACCTTGAGCAAGGTAAATTTGTAGATGGGAAAAAACTAGCGTAAACGACAATATCGCAATAATCTGCGGCCATGAAAGATAAATGGATGCTGCATATTTTGCCAAAAGCAACAGGGAAAATAAGCTAATCGCTTGTTGGAGCTGAATATGTATCTTCATGATGCTTGCTGCCGGATTAAATTCAGTACGCCTAACATCATTAATATCACACCCAATGCAATCACCCAAGTAAATGGCTCATCTAATAAATAGACGGCTAAGCCAATCGTAAACACAGGGCCGAGCATCCCAACCACACCTGTTTGAGCTGGGCCAATGCGACTGAGCGCCTCTGTCATCATAAAGCTGGGGATGACCGTGCTGAAAATAACCAGCATCACTATCCATAACCATGCAGCATTGCTGATCGACAGCGCTGCCCAATCCAACACAACAGCCCCATGTAATAAACCAAAGATACAGGACGCAATCATTGCCATGCTAGTGAAGAGCTGAGATCCAAGTGACTTGATAAATCGTTGGCTAAATAACACATAAAATGAAAAGCTTAATGCAGAAGCTAACACCAATAATGTTCCACGGGGAACATCGTTCCCTGTTAGCTTAAACTCTTGTCCCATTACTACCCATAAGCCGAAGTAAGTCATCACTAACGACACAATAAGGCGTCGTGTTAGTCGTTCTTTAAAGAATAAAGCACCCAGAATGGCCACCATAAAGGGATAGGTAAACAGACTCAATCTCTCTAGCTGAGCCGTAATCAACTCCAAGCCCATTAGATCTAACAATGAAGCAAGATAATAACCCAAAAACCCCAAGGAAAAGACCTGCATGATGGTGGTTGAATTAAGGGTTGGCTGACTGGTTTTACTGCGTAAAAGCCAAATCAATATTGCAATATAAATCGGCAGGGATAATGCCATTCGCATCACCAACACAGCATCCGCATCCAAGCCTTCAAGATAGAGAAACTTGATAAAAATCGACTTCAGCGAAAATAGCAACGTGCCGAAAGCTGCAAGAGCAAAGCCAGTTAATAGGGATTTGTTGTGTTGTGTGTTCACCTGTCTACCTTGCTATGCCTGTCATCCCGACCATCGCGGAGGGATCTTAAGATCTCTCCTAACGTCGAGATGACGAGGTACTTTCCCTAATCAATCACCAAAAAACCAAGATGCATCTGCACCCAATGCCAAGCATTCAACATGCTTTCTATCAAATATTGCCATCCTTCTTGCAGTGAAATTCCCTGCGTAAACATGATCCCAACAATCCCGATGACAACCATCCCAAACCAGCCAACATATCGTCGCATGCCGCGGTAACCCGCGTGGTAAATAATATAGCGGAAAAAGTCATTCAGAAAACGACGCATGATTTAAGGTTTAACCCTGATGGTAAGGCACGCTTAAATTATGCACCGCATCAATCAAGCAGCCCATATGGTCTGGATCGATTGTCGGATGAATGCCATGCCCGAGATTAAACACATGACCCTCGCCTTCACCAAAGCTCGCCAACACGCTCGCCACTTCTTGCTCTATGCGGGCTTTATTAGCATACAACACACAGGGATCCATATTGCCCTGCAAGGCGACTTTACCGTTCACGGCTTCACGTGCCACTGATAAATCTGTCGTCCAATCCACACCGACCGCATCGCAGCCCACTGCTGCAATCAACGGCAACCACTGACCGCCGCCTTTGGTGAATACCGTAACAGGCACTTTCCGCCCTTCGCTTTCCCGCGTCAGGCCACTGATGATTTGTTGCATATACGCCAGCGAGAATTGCTGATAATCGCGCGTGCTCAGCGTGCCGCCCCAGGTATCAAATAGCATCACAGATTGTGCGCCTGCCGCGATTTGTGCGTTTAGGTACGCCGTCACCGACTGTGCCATAATATCCAATAATTTATGCATCTGCTCAGGGGCATCAAACATCATGCCCTTCACCTTGCCAAAGTCTTTGCTCGCGCCGCCTTCCACCATATAACACGCCAACGTCCACGGGCTGCCGCTAAAGCCAATCAGCGGCACATCCCCATTCAACTCACGCCGTGTTACGCTAATCGCGTCCATCACATAGCGCAACTCACTCGCCATATCAGGCACACCTAATTTTGCAATATCTGCCGCAGATTGAATCGGCTTAGTAAACTTCGGCCCTTCACCTGCCACAAAATGCAATCCCAAGCCCATCGCATCGGGAATCGTTAAAATATCCGAAAAGATAATCGCCGCATCCAACTCAAACCGCCGAAGCGGCTGTAAGGTCACTTCACAGGCCAAATCAGGCGTGCTACACAGCGTCATAAAATCACCCGCCTTCGCCCGCACCTCCCGATATTCAGGCAAATAACGCCCTGCCTGCCGCATCACCCAAACCGGTGTTTTATCAACAGGTTCACGCAATAAAGCGCGAAGATAACGATCATTTCTTAATTCTGACACTATTTTTCCTACATTTTAATACGAAAATAACTCTTGCAGTACATCGCATACTTTGATTTGTGTTTTATCATCAACCTCACCCAGTTTTTTAATCAAACGAGATTTATCAACCACTCTAATTTGGTCTAACAAAATTAAACCCGTCTTACCTGCAAAATCACACTCAACTCGGCAAGGAAAATCGAAGCCTTTTGTTGTCATCGGCGCGACTAAGACAGTCGAAAGCGCCACCATTTCATTGGGTGAAATAATTAAGCACGGGCGCGTTTTATTAATTTCCCGCCCTTTTGTTGGATTTAATGCCACCAGCCAAACTTGGAAGCGCACAATCTCAGAAGTTACCACTCTAGCGCATCACCTGATATCAGCGCGGCATCCAACCATTCATTATCAAGGGCTTCCGGTCCTTTCGAGGCCAGGGTTGCTGCAATCGCATCCGGCCATCCCGCGCGAGGCACTTGCTTGGGTGCAATAAAAATCCCACCATTCACAACTTCTAAAGTCAGTTCTTTCCCTTCAAGATCTGTTTGCTCAATAAATGGCTTCGGAATTCTGATCCCTTGAGAATTACCAATTTTGACTAAATGCACCATATTTCACCTCTCTTAAATGCCACACTAGGTAATTATAATGTAATTACATTTAGACTGCAAGCTGATTTAAAGGATAGCGTCCCCTTTTAAACGTGACGGCAAGATCAGCCTCTATCAAACCCCAATAACTTCTTCTCAATAATCATTTCTGCAACAGATTCTGGCACCTGCTTCTCCCAATCTCCTCGGCCTTTTTTAATGCCTGCGGGAATATTAGATTGGCTGGCGCTTTGTAAGCTGGTATCTGCACAGGCGAGCTCTAGTAGATAGCCATTTTCCAGCAAATGTGTATGTAAATGCTGTAAATGTTTCGGTGCTTTGAAGTTGTTCACCGTGACTACTTCATCATTCTCTGGATTTTTATAAGGGTAAACATAGAGCCGGGTGTTATCTGGGAATAATTTCGCAAAGGCTTCTAAAATGCCGCCTTCCAGCCCTTCATAATAATCTTCATTAAACACGGCATTCAAACTAGAAATACCGAGGATCATGCCGATTTGCTTTTGGGTATAGCGTCTGAAATAGGCACGCAAGCGGAAGTAACGCAAATAATTGGACACGAGCACGGTATAGCCTTGCGAATTCAGCATATCAACACGGGCGAGAAAATCGGCATCATCAATTTTATCGCCAACGGTGAGGCTTGCCATCGTGAGCTCTGCCAATACCACTGTTTTATCCGTGCTAATGTTTTCCGTTTCATTAAAATAGCGTTGGCCACATCCCGTCATATCAATATGCACATTGGTTAAGGGTGCAAAGGTGCCTCGGAGGATAAGGATGTTCTTTTTATAAAAGCGTTCTCCGGGTATTTGGATTTCCCCTTTATCATTGAACATAACGGCATGCGTTAAGCCTTTATGTACCAAATGTAAGTTCATTAATCTATTTTCAGTTTCTTCAAAATAGGGGCCGGAGAAGTTGATCATATCGACTTCAATCCGGCAAGGCCCTATATTGTCCAATAGCGATTCAATGATTTTTTTAGGATTCGTAAAATGTTCGAAAGTCGCATGAATCAAGTTCACGCCAAGAATACCGAGCGCTTCTTGCTGCGCACTGCCATCATCGTCTAGCATCCGCACATGTATAACAACATCGCTCGGTGCTGCACCACGATAAAGCTGCAAACGGATCCCTAACCAGCCATGGCATTCATTTTTTTGGAGGTAACTTTTTGCCGTGACCGTCGCAGCATAAGAAAAGAAGGTCGTGTTTTTAGAGCGTGTAGGTGTTAGGAGTTCGGTCAGCGATGAAAATTCCTTATCTAGCATCTTCATCAAGCGGCTACGGGTCACATAGCGGCCAGACTCTTCTGTGCCATAAATATCATCGCTCACCTGCATATCATAAGCAGACATGGTTTTAGCAATCGTACCTGCCGCACCGCCAGCGCGGAAGAAGTTTCGCGCGACTTCTTGCCCTGCGCCAATTTCAACAATGGAGCCGTATTTACAATTATCTAAATTTATTTCTAAGGCTTTTTGTAATGTGTTTTGTTCTGCCATGTCGCTAACGTCCTATTCCTAATTTGTGTTTATTACACAAAAATAATACCCACCTCTCCGTTAGCCAAGCAAAGCATAGATGTTCGGGTAAAAGTACACCTATGCTTTTTGTAAATTTTAGTACACATCCCTCACATAACGCTTAGATTTCTTCAAATCATTAACATAGGCAATAGCGGCATCTGCATCCATTTTGCCATGTTCGCTGATAATGTCGTGTAGTGTTTTATCAACATCTTTTGCCATATAGGTCGCATCGCCACAAATGAAGAAATACCCACCACGCTCTAGCCATGCAAACAATTCTACGCCTTTTTCTTGCATCCGTGTTTGCACATATATTTTTTCTTCTTGATCACGCGAAAAAGCCAGATCCAGATTGGTGAGCAAGCCTGATTTTTGCCAAGCTTCAATTTCTGCTTGATAAATAAAATCATCGGCTTGTTTACGATCACCAAAAAATAGCCAATTATCACCTTTGGCTTCGGTGGCTTCTCGTTCTTCTAAAAAGGCTCTAAAAGGGGCAATACCTGTGCCTGGCCCCACCATGATGATCGGTGCATCGCTATCTTGTGGCACCCGGAAAGAAGTATTCTGGCTAAAATAAACCAGCACTTTATCATCATCCCCCACGCGATCGGCTAAATAGCAAGAAGCGACGCCTTGATGCTGTCTGCCTTGGCTTTCATAGCGCACACTAGAAATAGTGAGGTGCACTTCATCAGGGTGTTTTTTCAATGCGCTGGAAATAGAATAAGCACGCGCTTGTAATTTGCGTAATAATTCTACTAATTCTACGGCGGTAAAGCGCGCTTTTAAATCAATAATAAAGTCGACAACATCGCGGCCCCACAGATAGTTATTGAGGGCTTCTTTATCCTTGTTTTCAAGCAGTCGTGTCAAGTCTTTATCTTTGCTTTGATCGGCAACCGCTTGCAAAAATTGGGGGGTAGGGATTTTAATATCATAGTGGTTGATTAAGGCTTCTCGTAGCCGTTCACCGGCTGCCACTTCATCCGCTGCTAAGCCCAATTCTGCTAGCATTAAATCCACTAATTTAGGATCGTTTTGTGGCACTACATTCAGCACATCACCTGCTTCATAGTGCAAGCCGCTCTCTTTTAGACACAATTCAAAATGTTTGATTTCTTTACTGGAGTTAGTGCCTGTAATCGTTTTATTGGTGAGCAAACGAGAGGCAAACGGGTTCTTGCGATTATATTGTGATTTTTCTTTTGTGGGTGCGCTTGCCGCATTGCCGCCAGCAACGGGTGCGCTACCGGTTTCTTTGATGGCATCAAGTGCTGTTTTGATCCATGCTTCCGCATCATCATCAAAATCAACATCACAATCGACCCGATCCGCAACACGGTTCGCACCTAATTCTGCCAACCGCACGTCCCACTGCTTGCCTGCTTCACAATACTCATCATAAGAACTATCGCCCAGCGCCAATACAGCAAAGTGCATTTTGCTTAAATCAAGCCCGTCGGCTTCACTCAAATCTTGCCAGAGCATTTCCGCATTATCGGGCATTTCTCCTTCGCCATACGTGCTGCAGATAACGAATAAACGTTCGATATTTGCCAGCTCTTCAAGCTCAAGATCACCCATATCAACCAGCTTGACCGATAAGCCATATTCACCCGCAGCGGCGGCAACATCATCGCCTAAGTTTTCACTATTACCCGTTTGGGTGCCGTAAATAACGGTCAAAGGTCTCGTGTTTTCATTATTTTGTTGTTCATCTTGGTCTAATAAACGGGTGTTTGCGCCCGCAAAAAAGCCACTTAGCCATTCGCGTTGTTTGCCGCTAAATAGGGTTTCTAATAGGTTCTTCTTAGCCATAAATTTATTAAACTCTTTCCATTATTAAGCGGCCCGATTGGCGACCACTACTGATTTTACTAAATATTTTGCAATCAATTCTTCAAAGTCAGGGAGCTGCTCCATGGCTGTATTATTCAAGCGATCTTGAGCGATGATCCATGCAGTTGAGCCAAGAGAGTAAACTGATTGCGCATCACGCAAGGTCAAACTTTTCTTATAATCTCTGATCCGTTTGTCCGCCAGTATAATGGATAACTGTTCTTCATTGTAGGGGGTTAATGCTTTTTTACATTCTTTAGCTAAGGCTTCAAGCAAGGCATAATCTTCGGTTTTGATTAGATTTTGTGCCGCCTTATTTTCAAGTAAGTCATTCACCTCACCCACACCTTTCTTTTTAGCTAAGGTATGTACCGTTTGTTTCGCAATTCGCAACACACCATAGGCATTGAGTAATTCAAAACTCAGGTCAGTGTCATATTCTTCATGGGCAGGAATTTGACCGGCTAAAATTGTTTCACCCTCAGCCAGCGCACGTTTCAACGGTGCCACTTGATAGTCTGCTAATGCAAATGAGAGCTCCTCAATCATCGCCTTTTTGCCCATTTTAATCAGCGATTGAGCCGATTGCGTTTGTGCTAGCGCAATAGGCTGTAGGAATAAGAAAGACGCTCTTTCAACGGCCCAATTCTCTAATAAGCTTTTTGCTGTTACCGAATCTGTCGCTTCAATATGTTGCTCAAGCATTGATTGAATAAATATTTCGTGCGTACGCGCTTCCTCGCTGTCATCTGAAATGCGACCATAGCGTACAGAGCTTGCATCATGTAAACCATCAATTAAATTATCAGGATCATACTGATAAGCATAGCCGCCTGACATCCCATTGCCCAAACCTTTACCAAAGGAACCAATATTGAGCACACTACCATTGATCATATATTCACAACCAAAATCACCCAATCCTTCAACAACGGCCATTGCACCTGAATTCCGTACCGCAAAGCGATCGCCGGCTTCACCATTAAAAAATGCCATGCCGCCGACTGCGCCAAATAGCGCAAAGTTACCTATCAGGGTATTTTGTTGGTCTTGTTTAACCCCATCATTTGCAGGGATCTTAACTGAGACCACGCCACCGCTCATACCTTTCCCTACACCATCATTACACGTGCCTTCATGATGCATACGCATGCCCACAATATTAAACGCTCCGTAACTTTGCCCTGCACTACCGCTTGTATTCACGCGTACCGTGTCTTGATTACCAAAGTATCGCCGACCATTTGAACCCATGTGAACGGTGCTTTTCATCTTGGCTCTTGCTTTATCATCTAGCTCATAATTCAACGCGCGTTCAATATCAATCGCGAGCTGACCGCCCACTGTTTTATCACGGTTATTGAGTTTAAAATCCTCGCTTTCTAATACGATAGATTCTTTTTTACCGGTGAAAATTTGCTTACGCACAGCATCTAATACAACATCATCAGTTCTAAAGTTCGCTTCGAGATAAACAGGCTTGTTAATCGTAATCGTCTCAACTTCTGCCAGCAAGCCACGCAAGTCTAATTCACCGACCATTCTTTTATGATCAATTAATTGTAATAACTCAGTATGTCCTCTAACTTCACGTAAGCTCTTAAAGCCTAAATCAGCCAGTAGTAGACGCACCTCTTGGGCAAGGTTCATATAATATTGTGCTAAAACACGTGGGTCGCCATCATATACTTCGGGGTTTGTAGTCAAACCAACTGGGCATTTTATATTGCACGTTTTAGCCTGCACACAGCCCAGCATCATTAATACCGCTGTGCCAAATTCAAAACTATCTGCCCCTAAAATAGCAGATTTAATCACATCAATTCCGATTTGATGCGCCCCTGAAGTCCGCAGTATTACTTTATCGCGCAGACCGTTTTCGCATAAGGCTTTATGCACCTCTGCCAAGCCAATTTCAGCCGCTCGTCCTGTATGTTTCAAGCTGGTGACTTGTGCCGCCCCTGTACCGCCCGTATTCCCTGCAACATTGATCACATCGGCACCCGCTTTTGCCACACCTACAGCAATCGTACCAATGCCCTCTGATGACACCAGCTTGACAATTACACGGCGACGCGTCGCTTTACAGTCATGGATCAGCTGGCCTAAATCTTCAATCGAATAAGTATCGTGATGTGGTGGTGGTGAGACAAGTTCTACACCTGGTGTACCACCTCGCATTGCCGCAATTTCCACAGTTACTTTTTTAGCGGGTAATTGTCCGCCCTCACCTGGTTTTGCGCCTTGGGCAATTTTTATTTCTACTTCTTCCAGTGATGGATCAGCCAAAAACCCTGCCCACACACCAAAACGGCCCGAAGCAAATTGTTTAATGCGGCTAGCAAGAATACTGTTTGAACGAACAAATTCTTCACCGCCTTCACCACTATTTGACATCCCACCGACAATATTTGTGCCTTGTGCCGCAGCACGATGCGCTGGTTTTACCAAGGCGCCATAACTCATTGCACCCGAGGCAAATGTCTTGGTTATTTCATGTGCTGGCTGTGTTTTATTCAGCTGAATTGCTTTAGGCGCTGTTCTCACTGCTTTCAGGTAGTTTAAAAAATGATGCCCTGCCGCAACAGTTAAACAATCATTTTTAAGTGCTATTTTATAATCTGAGTTGGGGAATCTCGCCTCAAAATGCAATTCTAATTGGCTTAAACGCTGTTTGCTATTGTCGGCATCAAAATAAACTTTGAACACACCTTTCTTTTGTTGCTCTACGCGCAAGCCACGAATAACAAACAGTAAATTACCCTTGAGATTCTGGCTTCCTAAAAGTTGATCAAAGTCTTGTTTTGTCTGCGCTGCGCTAATATCCACGGGCAGCGCCATTACGTCACGTAACGTTGCAGGTCTGTCATCACGTTCTTTCGTCATTTCCGCAACGAATTGTAGATAGCTCGGCGATATTTTATGGTTATCAATTTGTGCGGGGCTACGCGCTTCATAACCAAAATCTTCATAATCTTGGTCGCCGCCTAAACCTTCATCTCCTAACAAGCTAAAATGCTTCGCCCGATCGCTTTCAATATACGTGATGTTTTCTTTATACATATGGCCATACTCACGCACCGACACCACGCCAAAGCTATGACCCGCACCTTCTCCTCGCTCTTTGAACAAGCCTAAATTAGGGATGTCTTCAGGTTTTTCAATCGTTGCCATCGCATGCCATTTTGCACTTGATGTCGCAATATCAATAAAGCGTACGCCACCCACAGGCGCATCAATTGCGGGAAAAATCTGTTTAAGGTGGGGTTCTTTCGTATCTAAGAAACTACTTTCGAAAAACTCACCACCACTATAACTTTCGACTGTACACAAACCAAATTTACCCATGGTTTTCATCAAGGATTTATTGATCGCTTTTCTAAATTTTTCCATTGCCTGATCAGCTGTTGCTGCATCTGCCGCTTCTGCACGCTTTTGTGCACTAATGGAGAATATAGCCGACGCACCAAACCCCAGTACTGTTGCCACATCATGTGTTGATACAATTTGACCACTATCAGCAATCAGGCTGGAATTAAACCGCAAGCCTCTTTTTATCAAGCGCTGATTTGCTGAGGCAATTGCTAACAATAACGGAATCGCCGCCTGCTCTGCCGACACATCCCGATCCGATAAAATGATAATCCCCACCTTTTCTCGTGCGGCTTGCTCAACTTGTTTACATACTTTTCCAAGCGCTAATTCTAGCTGGCTAGCATTACGTTTTGCATTATTATAATCCGGCTTATAAAGCGTTGGAATAATGCGTGTGCTAACTTGTTTTTGATCTAATATTTTTGCAAAATCTTGCTGTACTAATACGGGCGACTGCAAAATAATTTGCTGTTGTTTTTCAACAAAACCAGGCTTGCCTCCCAGCGCCACGCGCAAGGTCATACCATCCGCTTCACGAATACTATCTAATGGTGGATTCGTCACCTGTGCAAACCGCTGGCTAAAGTATTGGCTCATGCCGCCTTCATCATTAGATAAGGCATTAGGTGTTAAGCCATAGCCCATTGCATAAACACGCTCTGCACCATTGGCCAACATAGGATCTAATAAGAACCGAAAGCTTTCTTGATTTAAATAATAGGCTATTTGTTCGCTATTTTCATCCAAACCCTTATTCGATGAAACAAGGCTGGTGTCAACGTCTGCCAATTCGCTCAAATTAATCGCAGCAGCGTCTAATAATTTCTTATAATCTTGTCGCGCCGCCAGCTTATGTAAATATTCCTCGCCGGTATAAGCTCGGCCTTCACCATGCGACCAAAAAACCATGTCGCCCGCTTCAATACGACCTCGTTTTATAACCGTTTCTGGTGGGAAATCAATTTGGCCTGCCTCAGACATGACCGTTAAATATTCTTCTGTTTCTATCAATCGTAATGGCCGCAATCCTAAGCGATCTAAGCGCGCACCAATAAACTGACCATTACCAAATACCAGTGCCGCAGGGCCATCATTTTTCTCTTCAGATAAGCTAAAATATTCAAGCATCGCAGCCACATCAGAATCAATATTGCTCATATTCTCCCAAGCTGGGGGCATCATCATCACAATGGATTCAACCATCGTCAAACCATCATCCCGAACGCGACGAGCAATGGTTTGATCTAAACGCGCGCTATCTGATTGACCTTTAGGAAAATGAACCGTTTTGCCTTGTTGTGTTGCAATCGCTTTTTCTGACAAACGGTTTTTCTTATCGGTATTTAACTCACCGTTATGCGCCATTCGGCGAAAAGGTTGTGCCATCATCGTGGCAGGCTCGGTATTGGTTGAAAAACGGGTATGGAAAAATAGCGAGTGAATTTCATGTTCTGGATCCACTAAATCTTTAAAATAAGGCATCACCTCATTTGAATTTAACCGGCCTTTCAGCACCTGTGTCCGCGCACTCATCGAACAAGGATAAAAACCCTCTAGCTCTGTCATTTCATAACAGACATCTTCAATAGCCTGCAAACAGGCAGCTACTTGCGCATCAAAGTCATTCCAACTTGCATCGACCAACGCATCACTACGCGAAAACACAACTTGTTTAAGGGGTAATTGTGCCTGCACACTCGCATCATTCAATACTTTATTATCAACAGGCACAGATCGCCACAACTCGATAGGGAAACCAAAGTCTCTTAACTTTTCTTCCACTAATGCAATCGCATCATCTTCATATTCCGTCTGCCTAGGCAAGAAGAAATTGGCGACGCCAAAATGGCCCAAAACCAGATCATCCTGCCCCGTTATCTTACGAAAAAAGCGTTGCGATAAATCAATATTAACACCCGCACCATCACCAATACCTTCAGCGCTCATACCGCCACGATGCGGAATCGTGCACAACGCTTCATGTCCCTTCGCCAACACATCAAAAGTTTGTCGTGATTGTTTATGCGTAATGAAGCCCACACCACAGCTATCGCTATATTTTTCGTGATCGTAAATTTTACGATCAGCTATATCTGCGATAAAATCGCCATCAAATTGGGTGTCTTGTTTTATTTTTGTTTGTTTCATCATCTGTTCATCACTCGCACCAAAACCACCACGCAGCCTGGTCATTCTTAATATTTAATATTGTCTGCTGTTAATTTTTAGACCTGAATATTCTCTCCGAAATATATCTCTGTTCGCAAAAGGAGTATTGAAAAAAAACAACACACTCCCCTGCAGGATGTAAGCAAGCCTCGTTTGCTAAACGAACCTTTCATTCTAATGCTTTAACCGATAAAAATCAATCTGCAGCTTGCCTACTTTAAGTTTTATAAAAACTTCCCTATCCCGCATAAAACCGCTACAATTAACTGCTTTCAACAAGATGGTGGCCTTCAAATATGAGCGCTATAGTAGGAATTGTAATGGGCAGCAATAGTGACTGGCCGATTATGCAAAAAGCAGTCGAGCAGCTAGCAGCCTTTGGCGTACCCTTCGAGACCCAAGTCGTCTCCGCCCATCGCACCCCCGATTTACTGACCGATTACGCCGAAACGGCCGCCGACAAAGGCATTGTCTGTATTATCGCAGGCGCAGGCGGCGCAGCCCACTTACCCGGCATGCTCGCAGCGAACACCACCATTCCCGTCCTCGGCGTGCCTGTGCCGTCTAAATATCTAAAAGGCCAAGATTCGCTGCTGTCTATTGTGCAAATGCCCAAAGGCATTCCCGTCGCCACCTTTGCCATCGGCGAAGCTGGTGCCGCCAATGCTGCGCTATTTGCCATCGCCCAGCTTGCCACAACGGATAAACCCTTAGCCGCAAAACTCACCCAATTTAGAAAAGAGCAACACCAAATGGTGTTAGATATGGATTTGCCGACAAATTAAACTGTCATTATGGCCAGTCCCAACGATTGTCATTCTGACCGATAGCGAAGGAGCCTTGCCTAAGAGTAAAGGTCTCTCCACTACGGTCGAGATGACGGACTACTTTATTATTAAAGCGCATACTATAATGGACTGTCATTCCGACCGATAGCGGAGGAATCTTGGCTTAACAGCTGTCATTCCGACCGTAGCGGAGGAATCTTGGCTTAACAGCTGTCATTCCGACCATAGCGGAGGAATCTTGGCTTAACAGCAAGATCTCTCTATCGGTCGAATGACCGGCTATATTTTTTATCAACACCCAAATAATGAAGATTTAATATGACAAACAAAACTATCCTCCCCGGCGCGACCCTCGGCATGCTTGGCGGCGGCCAGCTTGGCCGTATGTTTACGACTGCGGCTCAAACCATGGGCTATAAAGTCGTCGTGTTAGAGCCCGACCCTAATTCGCCCGCAGGCATCATTGCCGATCACCATATCTGCGCCAAATATAATGATGAAACAGCGTTAGCGCAATTGGCCGACTTATGCGATGCCGTGACCACTGAATTTGAAAATATTCCTGCCTCTGTGCTGTCTTACCTAGAAGCTAAAACAGTGGTACACCCTTCGTCAAAAGCACTTTCTTCGACGCAAAATAGACTGGTAGAAAAAGCCTTTATTGAATCACTCGGGATCTCCGTTGCGCCGTATGCGCCGATCCGCACTATGGCGGATATTGATGCCCTTGCTGAGTGCTTCACTTTCCCCGCCATTATCAAAGCCGCCAGCTTTGGTTATGATGGCAAAGGCCAAGCCGTCTGCCACCATGCAGACGACGTGCGTGCCGCCTTTACCGCATTAAAAGAAGTGGAATGTGTGCTCGAACAACGGATCAACCTAGACCGCGAAATTTCCACCGTCTTGGCGCGCAGCCAAATGGGAGACATCAGCAACTTCCCCGTCGCCGAAAACATCCATATCAACGGCATATTACACAGCACCACCGTGCCCAGCAGCGTGCCGACCGAACAAGCCCAATCCGCCATTGAAATGGCCGATAAAATTGCCGAGGGACTTAATTATGTCGGCACCATGGCGGTTGAATTCTTCATCTCCACCGAAGGCGATATTCTCGCCAATGAAATCGCCCCTCGCCCGCATAACTCTGGGCATTTCACACTTGATGCCTGCCCTACCTCCCAATTCGAGCAACAAGTGCGCATGCTCTGCGGCCTACCCGCAGGCGATGCCATCCTCACCACACCTGTCGTCATGATTAACCTTTTAGGCGATGTTTGGGGGGATTCAGCGCCTAACTGGGGTGAGTTGCTGAAAGAAGACAACATAAAACTACATTTGTACGGCAAAAAAGAAGCCCGCCCAGGTCGAAAAATGGGCCATTTTAATGTGTTGGCGGCCTCAACCGAAACGGCGACTAAATTAGCGAATAACGTATTTGAAAGTTTATAGGCAAAATAAAGGGTAGACCTTTAAATTTGTTTGAAGATTTACAGACAGATTAAGCGCAAGACAAACAAAGGGCAGCGCCCTTTAAATAAAATATTATTCCCAACAAAAAGTCCGTCATTCCCAATAAAAAACCCGTCATTCCCGCGCAAAGATAAAGACCTGACCCCGAAAAAGAAAAATGCGTTGACGCTTGGGGTTGGATCCCGTCTTGTCGCGCCTACAAAGTGAGTTGGTTTGTGGATTAAGTAGGCGAGGGTTTGAGCGTAGCGAGTTTTCGCCTGCGCCACACGCCAGCTCACTTTATAGGAATTAAGCGATATCCGGGTGTCTTTTTCTTTGGTTCCGTTTCTTTTGGACAAGCAAAAGAAATGAACGCCCAGCGGCAGCGATTAATTTAATCCTTCGACGACGATGTGCAGCCGCACAAGCACCGTGCTGTAGAGCCCAAACATGTCGGATGACGCTATCGCTTATCCGACCTACGGTGCTGGAAAGGGCTGAGCGGGGAGAATTAAACAAGCCCAATGCAAAAGTAAAGACCTGACCCTGAAAAACTTAAAGGCTGCCCCCCCCTAAAAATAAAAAGGAAAAACTATGGTCCG
>DBOG01000051.1 GCA_002299915.1 Proteobacteria bacterium UBA652
CTGAAAGATCAACAGACCCTAGTGTTAAAATTTCAATTCAAATTGTTGTGGTTTCCCTGTTAGTGGGCAGTCAAATGCCAAATAGCTTGCTGTCAGCTTCAAATCAACCGAACTGCTATTTGCCGTGCCATATAAGCGGTCACCAATAATAGGATACCCTAAGTCTGCCAGATGACGGCGGATCTGGTGTTTTCGTCCTGTTTCAATCGATACGCTAAGTATGCTTTGATCTTGCTGCGCATCATAGGCTAATACACTAAAAATACTGACCGCATGGCGACCTTCAATATCAGCGTCAATGCGCAGCCTTGTTCGTCCTGATGTTATCGCAAATTTTCCAGCTACAACGGCACAATAGCGCTTATCAATTTGACGATCATGGAATAAACTAGATAAGGAAGTAGTTGCTTTCTTTTCATGTGCAACAATAATTAAGCCACGGGTTGCCCGATCCAAGCGATGCACCGCAAAGCTGACACGTTCTGGCTTTAATATCTGTTCAGCCCAACGGGTAATCGTGCAATGATCTCCCCACTTTGATCCTTGAGACAACATGCCAGATGGTTTGTCCCACACACTATACGCGCCCAAATCAGCTATTAACTGTGCTGCTGGCGGAACTTGTTCCAATACCGATCTGTCATAGTAGATGTGCAGGATCTGACCTGCGGACAACATTTTCTTTGCGCGCCTTAATCGGCGCACCTGTTGGCCATCAGTCAACCATACCGCACCCTGTTGCATGATTTGTTTGATTTTCTGCTTTGATAAACCCGTTTTATCGCTTAATATATCAACCGCAGATAAATCAGCTTGTTTGATCTCAATATGGTTTTCAAATTTGTTAGGCACTTCAATCATGTCATCTTCATTGAATTTGGCGTAAAATACGCAGGATATCAATTTTTTAATAATTAGGAACAAAATAATGTTACTTAACTTTTTTCGCTATAGTGCATTGATATTGCTTTGCACTAGTTACCCAGCCAGTGCTGAAATCCATAAATGGACAGATGAGAACGGTAAGGTGCATTACTCTCAGGTGCCGCCAAACCAAATAAAAACAGAAACCATTGCCGCGCCTTCAAAGCCAGCAGTTGATCCTGAAGAGGCGACAGAAAACCTAAATGAGCGCTTAGAAACGGATCGGATAGCGGATCAAGAAAAATATCTTGCCGATCAAAATGCCGCAAACCTAAAAAAGAAACAAGAAGCACAAGAACACAATTGTAAGGCGGCAACACAAAATCTTAAACTTTACCAATCCTATGGTCGTGTCCGCGTAAAAGAAACCGATGGTAGTTATACCCGATTATCAGAAGAAGATCGCCAACAACGGATTAGCAATATGAAAGAAAAAATAACTGAGTTTTGTGATGGTCCACCTGTCACTCTCACCGAAGCTGAAAAATCGAAGGCTATACTTACTGAGGAGGCGCCAGCCCAATCAGCCACTGAACAAGAGCCAACCGCTACAGAATAGTAAAGGAAAATATCATGCCTTATATGCATATCGAAACCAATCAAACATGCACGGATAGCGATAGTTTTATCAAACAAGCCAGCCTAACAGTGGCGCGTATCAGTGGCAAGCCTGAAAGCTATGTGATGGTCTCCTTGGCAATGGATCAGGTGATGAGCATGGGCGGTAGCACAGATCCTGTGGCTTTTGTCGATTACCGGAGCCTTGGCTTACCCGATACAAGTGCTTTGTCAGAGGCCTTATGTCAGTTAATACATGAGCAATTTAATATTGTCGGTGATCGTATTTATATCAGCATGACCGATTCACCCCGCCAAAATTGGGGTTGGAATCACAGTACCTTCTGAATAGCAAAACAATTCAATAATAACGATAGGATGCATCCCCTCGCATGCGCGCAACAAATATATTAATTTCAACCTTAAAAGAAACCCCAGCTGATGCGGAGGTGATGAGCCATCAACTTATGCTACGGGCAGGTTTAATTCGTCGTCTAGCATCGGGGTTATATACTTGGTTGCCGATGGGCTTACGCGTGTTGCGGAAAGTAGAAAACATTGTACGCGACGAAATGAATGCAGCCGATGCGCAAGAATTATTGATGCCCACCATTCAACCCGCCGAACTCTGGCAAGAAACTGCACGTTGGGAAAAATATGGTCCTGAATTATTACGGCTAACCGATCGCCATCAACGTGAATTTTGTTATGGACCGACCCATGAAGAAGTGATCACGGATTTAGCCCGTAGTGAATTGCGTAGCTATAAACAACTACCCATTACTTTTTATCAAATCCAAACCAAGTTTCGTGATGAAATTCGGCCCCGTTTTGGGGTGATGCGGGCACGTGAGTTTTTGATGAAAGATGCCTATTCTTTCCATATTGATCAGGCTTCACTGCAACGCACATATGATGGCATGTTTGCTGCTTATAATCGTATTTTTGAACAGGTCGGCTTAAATTTTCGCCCTGTGCAAGCTGATACAGGGAGCATCGGTGGTGAAGCATCCCATGAATTTCACGTGCTTGCTAGCTCTGGCGAAGATGCCATCGCGTTTAGTGATGGTAGTGATTATGCCGCTAATGTTGAATTAGCTGAGGCTTTAGCACCTAGCGGCGAACGCCCTGCGGCCAGCGCTGAAAAAGCAAAGGTGGACACCCCTAAAAAGTATACGATCGAAGATGTCTGTGAGTTCCTGGCTATCCCCGCCAAACAATGCCTTAAAACATTATTGGTTGAGGGTGCTGAAGAAAATAGCGTGATCGCGTTGGTTTTACGCGGTGATCATGCGTTAAATGAAATTAAAGCAGAGAAAATGTCTGCGGTCGCGACACCCTTAACATTTTTGCCCCCCGAAAAAGCGTTTGAAATATCGGGGGCGCATGTCGGCTCTATTGGGCCTATTGGTCTTAACATCCCTGTTATTGCCGATCGTAGTGCCGTGTTAATGTCAGACTTTGTTTGTGGTGCAAATCAGGATAATAAACATTTTACGGGTATCAATTGGGAGCGCGACTTAGCAGCGCCAGAAGTCGCTGATTTACGGAATGTGGTCGCAGGCGACCCCAGCCCTGATGGCAACGGTACACTAGATATTGCGCGCGGCATTGAGGTGGGCCATATTTTCCAATTAGG
This sequence comes from Proteobacteria bacterium UBA652, assembly GCA_002299915.1. Lineage (GTDB taxonomy): Bacteria > Pseudomonadota > Gammaproteobacteria > Nitrosococcales > Methylophagaceae > UBA652. The sequence continues at coordinate 3,122 of DBOG01000051.1, forward strand.
CGATAACTATAGTCAGAAACTTAATGCCAATGTGCTTGGCGAATCGGGTAAGGCGCAAGTGTTAACCATGGGGTGTTATGGTATTGGCGTATCACGTGTTGTCGCCGCGGCCATTGAACAGCATCATGATGAACGCGGTATTATCTGGCCATTATCGATTGCTCCGTTCCAAGTTGTATTGATACCCATTAACGCCCATAAATCAGTGCGGCTACGAGAAGCTGCTGATGCGCTGTATGATGAACTAATATCGGCGGGATTTGATGTGCTTTATGATGACCGCGGCCTGCGGCCTGGTGTTGCCTTTGCCGATATGGAATTGATCGGGATCCCGCATCGTTTAGTGCTTGGTGAGCGTAGCCTTGATAAGGGCGAAATAGAATATAAATCGCGTAGTGACGCTGATAGTGAGGAGTGGCCGCTGTCTAATGTTATTAGCCAGTTGCGCGCCCAGCTTGCATAAACACCTTTTAATCAAGGAAGCTAGAGCATGACAACGACACGCATCGAATCTGATAGCATGGGCAAATTAGAAGTCCCGACACACGCACTTTATGCTGCGCAAACACAGCGTGCAATCAATAACTTCCCGGTGAGTGGTCAACGGCTTCCTGAAACTTTTATTCGTTCTCTATTATTAGCAAAATCAGCGGCAGCTAAAGCCAATATGAGTCTAAATCAGATCCCTAAAGATATGGGAGCAGCAATTTGTAAGGCTGTTGACCATTTATTATCAGAACAAGATTTGATGCAACATTTTCCAATTGATGTTTTCCAAACCGGATCCGGAACCAGTTCAAATATGAATGCTAATGAGGTGTTGGCAACTATAGCGAGCCAGATTTATGGGAAAAAAATTAGCCCAAATGATCATATTAACCATGGCCAGAGTAGCAATGATATTATTCCTTCAACGATACATATCAGTGCAGCGATTGAACTCGATAGAAAACTATTGCCTGCATTAAGCCATTTGGCTCATATTATTCGCCAAAAATCAGCAACAGTAGATCACCATATTAAAACAGGCAGAAGCCATCTGATGGATGCCATGCCTGTTCGTATGAGCCAAAGCTTAGACAGTTGGGCGATGCAGATCGACCAAAATATAATCCAACTTAAACAATTACAAGTCGCGATACAAGCATTAGCACAAGGGGGCACTGCTGTTGGCACAGGTATTAATGCCCATCCAGAGTTTGCAATTCAATTCAATAAAGAATTAACGCAACTGATAGGATTAACATTTACACCCGCAGATAACTTTTTTGCATTAATAGCGTCTCAAGATACTGCTGTTTCCCTATCGGGACAGCTTAAGGCAACTGCGGTTACAATTAGTAAAATAGCCAATGATTTGCGTTGGATGAATTCTGGCCCGCTAGCAGGCTTGGCTGAAATTGAGTTATCAGCATTACAACCCGGCTCATCTATTATGCCGGGTAAAGTTAATCCCGTGATTCCAGAAGCGGCCGCCATGGTGTCTGCACAAGTTATTGGTAACGATCTGACGATAACTATCGCAGGTCAATCAGGCAATTTTGAGCTTAATGTGATGTTGCCTTTGATTGCCAGCAAGCTGTTAGACAGTCTGCATATTTTGACTACTACTTGCCATTTATTAGCCGATAAAGCCATTAACACTTTCACGGTTAATGAACAGAACATAGCTGCATCGCTTGCCCGTAATCCCATGTTAGTCACCGCATTAAATCCGATTATTGGCTATCAAAAAGCAGCTGAGATTGCTAAGCAAGCTTATGAAGAAGGAAGAACTATTATCGATGTTGCTGCAGAACATACCGAACTTTCTATCGACGAATTAAGTAACTTATTGGATCCGGAGAAATTAACACATGGTGGTATCTAATAAAATAAATGGCGAGATAATTTATGGTGTGCCTCCTCGCTACTTACGATATCTTACGATGAATATAGTATGGTTTGCTTTAGTGTCCGCCCTGCTCTTACCGCAGTTAACCTTTGCTGATAGCATTAAACGAGTGGTGCGTGATGATGGGGTTATTGAATATACCAATGTGCCCAATAGTGATAGAAAAACCTATCATGTTGAAGGAACAAGTGATCGGACTTCCTATATTTATAAATATAATAGATCTGATGATGTCGTGGTGTATACCAATCAAAAACCAGAGGGTCAAGATGGCGTTCAAACTCTGACATTTAAAGTCAGCTGTTATGCGTGTGATCCAGATTCTACAATTAATTGGAAAGGTGTCAAATTACACACCTCTAAATATCTAGACTTTATTACACAAGCCAGTGAAAAACATCAAGTAGATGCGGCCTTAATTCGCGCGGTCATTCATGCTGAATCGGCCTTTAATCCCAGTGCCAGATCGCCTGTGGGGGCACAAGGCCTAATGCAACTGATGCCCGGCACTGCAAAAGATTTAGGGGTAACAAACTCGCTTGATCCTGAACAAAATATTAATGGGGGCGCTAAATATTTAGCGCAAATGTTGGCTACATTTGATAATGATATCGCACTCGCCACCGCGGCATATAATGCCGGCCCAAATGCGGTGAAAAAATATAATGGCATTCCACCCTATGCAGAAACACAAGTCTATGTGAAGCGCGTAAAATTACTACTGCAGCGTTATCAAGATGTCGCATCATAAGTCGTATGCTTTGATGTGGGTTTTTGATAAAATAAGACGCTAACATTCATTTGAGAAACCGCATGCTGTTAATGATCGATAATTATGATTCTTTCACCTATAACCTCGTCCAATATTTTGGTGAGTTAGGTGCAGAGGTACAGGTCTATCGTAATGACAAAATTAGCATCGCTGAAATTGAAGCCTTAAATCCAGATCGTATCGTTATTTCACCAGGGCCTTGCACGCCTAATGAAGCTGGAATTTCTCTTGATGTTATCAAATACTTTGCGGGCAAAAAACCGATTTTAGGAGTCTGTTTAGGCCATCAATCTATTGGCCAAGCATTTGGCGGTGATGTGATCCATGCAAATGCAATTATGCATGGTAAAACCTCCCCTATTTATCACAATGATAGCAGTGTATTCCGCGGCTTAGACAACCCGCTTACGGCAACGCGTTATCATTCCTTAGTCGTCGATAAAGCTACATTGCCCGATTGCTTTACGATTACGGCATGGACACAAACTGAATCAGGAGAGCTTGATGAGATCATGGGGATTGAACATAATAGTTTGCCGATTGAAGGCGTGCAATTCCATCCTGAATCTATCTTGACGGAACAAGGCCATGCCCTGCTTAATAACTTTCTTACCCGCCCGCTTTGATAAAGAATAATACTATGGATCTTCAATCTGCTATCCGCGCCCTATTACAAAATCAAGACCTAAATGATTCAGACATGACCTCGGTGATGCAGACGATTATGACCGGTGAAGCCACTCCCGCTCAAATTGGCGGTTTTTTAATTGGCCTACAAATGAAAGGCGAAACCGCAACTGAAATTACGGCAGCCGCAAAAGTCATGCGTAGCTTAGCCACCCCAGTTAATATAACGGGTGATCATATCGTTGATACCTGTGGTACCGGTGGCGATGGTGCCAGCACCTTTAATGTCTCTACTGCCAGCGCCTTTGTGGTCGCAGCTGCCGGCGCTAAAGTGGCCAAACATGGTAATCGTTCAATTTCCAGCAGCTCTGGCAGTGCTGACGTTTTAGAAGCGGCTGGGGTGAATCTTGAACTGACGCCAGATCAAGTCAAACGTTGCATTGATGAAATCGGCATTGGCTTTTTATTCGCCCAAAAACATCATAGTGCAATGAAACATGCCATTGGGCCTCGGCGAGAAATGGGCGTGCGTACCATTTTTAACCTACTCGGCCCGTTGACCAATCCTGCACAAGCAAAACGACAAGTATTAGGGGTGTTTGATGCTGAATGGGTGCGCCCAATGGCGGAAGTATTACAAGCCCTTGGGAGTGAGCATGTGCTTGTTGTGCATGCTGAAGATGGCTTAGATGAAATCAGCATTGGTGCCCCTACTCATATTGCAGAACTGCATGACGATACAATTAAAACCTACACTATCAGCCCAGAAGAATTTGGCTTTACACGAACAACGGCAACGCAACTTTCCGTTAACAGTGCGGTTGAAAGTTTGGCGGTTATCAATGATGTGTTTGCTGACCAAGCAGGGCCTGCTCGTGATATCGTAGTATTGAATGCTGGTGCAGCTATTTATGCTGCAGATCTCGTCACCAGCTTACAAGATGGGATTCAGCAAGCCCATGCATTAATTGCCAATGGTGCTGCAAAACAAAAAATGAATGAACTCGTTCGCCTCAGCCAACAACTTAGTTAAGAGAGTCTAGCCGTGTCTGATCAAGCCGATATCTTGAAAAAAATATTACAGCGTAAAACTGAAGAAATCAGTGAGCGCCTGATTAAAACACCGCTTGATCTGGTACGTGAGCAGGCTGAAGATGCGGATCCTGTGCGTGGTTTTGTTGAAGCCATTGAATCTAAAATTAATCAAGGCCAAGCAGCCGTGATTGCTGAAATTAAAAAGGCTTCGCCCAGCAAAGGCTTATTACGTGAACATTTTAACCCAGCGGATATTGCTATCAGCTATGAAAAGAATGGCGCCGCTTGTTTATCTGTGCTGACTGATAAAGACTATTTTCAAGGCAGCGAAGCCTATCTGAAGGAAGCACGTGCCGCCTGTCAGCTACCGGTTATTCGGAAAGATTTTATTATCGATCCCTATCAAGTGTATGAAGCCAGAGCCATTGGTGCAGATTGCATTCTATTAATTGTATCTGCGCTGGATGATAGCCAATTAATCGTATTAAGCGATCTGGCATTACAGCTTGGGATGGATGTATTGATTGAAGTGCATGATTTAGCAGAATTAGAGCGGGCTTTATTGCTTAATCTACCGTTGATTGGGATTAATAACCGCAATCTCAGTACCTTTGAAACTAGCCTAAATACAACACTCGACTTATTAGCACGCATTCCTGACAATCATACCGTTATCACTGAAAGTGGTATTCATAGCCCTGCTGATGTTACATTAATGCGTGACCACAATGTCAATGGATTTTTAGTCGGAGAAATCTTTATGCGCGCTACAGATCCCGGTGCGCAACTACACACGCTCTTCTCATAAAAAATCCCGCCACCTACTCGGAGATGGGATTTTATCTATTGCTATAAGCTAAATATCGTGATCTAGTCCACGATGTGCATCATCATACAAAATGATTGTTTTACCCCGCGCCCACAGTATCTTGTCATTCTTAAGTTGTTGAATAATACGTCCTGCCATTTCACGCGAACAACTGACCATTTTACCTAATTCTTGACGTGTCGTTTTCAGCTGAATACCTTTAGCGTGTAATTTCGCATCAGGCAATGTTGCCAATTCATCAAGCGCAATCCGAATACGCGCTGCCACATCCAGAAAAGCAAGATCACCTGCTTTACGGCTAATAGCCAAGAGTCGACGGGATAATTGTGTCGCAATCACCTCTAATAATTCACCGTAGCAATCGCTAAATTTTGTTTTTTTATATTGTTCAAAGTCGTCGTAACTAATTTCAGCAGTCACACAATCTGTTCGCGCAGTAACGGTCACACCACGCGTACCCACCGCCGTAAACAAACCTGCTTCACCAATAAAGTCACCTGTTTGCAGATAAGCGAGATTGAAAATTTCCCCGTCTTCATCCTCTTTACTAATCACAACCGTGCCTTCTCGAATATAATATAATGTATCGGCAGCTGCATCGGGTTTGATAAGAATCGCCTTTTCAGCATACATTTTACTTTCACAACAACTAAAAAATGTCGTAAAATCCTTCACAAGATCTTTCCCCTTTTTAGAATTAATCATAATGTTCCCCACATTTGTAAGATCTAACTGTGGATATATTAACATAATTTAAAGTTTTAGTCGTCAGTTTGCGCATCAAAAATGATAAAACTGCCCACATATTTTTAGGTCATAATAAATGAAAGCACGTATTAAATGGATTGAGGATGTCACCTTTTTAGGTGAATCAGGATCAGGTCACAGTATTGTGATGGATGGACCCGAAACAATAGGCGGGCACGGTACGGGAATGCGGCCTATGGAATTGTTGCTGCTCGGCATGGGCGGTTGCACCTCTTTCGATATGATCCAAATGCTTAAAAAATCGCGCCAAGACATTGTTGATTGTGTGGTTGAAGTCAGCGCTGAGCGCAGTGAAGAAGTGCCAAAAGTATTTACTGATATTCATGTGCAATATACAATTACAGGTCGTAATGTAAAAGAAGCCCATGTTAAACGTGCGGTTGAACTCTCCACTGAAAAATATTGCTCGGCTTCAATTATGCTGGGTGCTTCTGCCAATATTACGCATGCTTTTGACATCATCAATCTCGATTAATTATGACAACTAAGCTCACCACATCAGGCTTGCGGCATGTCGCCTTATTTGTGCAAGATCTTGATGCTTGCTTACATTTTTATACTGAATTGCTTGGCATGAAAATAGAATGGCAGCCTGATCCAGATAATATTTATCTCACCTCTGGTAATGATAACCTTGCTTTACATCGTGCGCCAGCGGATTTTGATACCCGTGGCCCACAGCGGTTGGATCATATTGGCTTTATCATCAATACCGCTGATGACGTCGATCACTGGTTTGATTTCTTGCAAAATGAGCAGATTGAAATTCGCCAACCGCCTCGCAGTCATCGCGATGGTGCACGCAGCTTCTATTGTTATGACCCGGGAGGTACCGTTGTGCAAATGATTTATCACCCTCCTATTTCCATAGGAAAACATAATGAATAGCTATATTTATAAGAGCAGTAAAAAAGATGAACTGTATCTCTACCTTGCCACCAAGGATGATTTTTCGATGATACCGCAAACCTTATTTGATTCGATGGGGAAAGAACCCGTTTTCGTGATGGAACTGGCTCTCAGCCCTGATCGCACCTTAGCACGAGAGGATGTTAATGCCGTCATGAAAAACTTAGAAACCAAAGGATTCCACGTCCAGATGCCGCCACAGATACATAATCTCACCAGCTTTAAAGAACCCGCTAACTACGTTAATTAATCCTTTTCCAGCAGTTTCACCAACTCAAACAATCTATCAAGTGCTTGTTTGGGTGTGAGTTCATCAAGATTTAATGATTTGAGTGCAATAATAGCGGGAGCGGTTTCCACTGACATCTTGTGCTCTTCTGTCGGTTTAATTACAAGCGATCCTCCCTGCTTCGCTGATTCTAACCCTATTAATTTCTCTTTTGCGCTTGCCACGACCTCCGCTGGCACTCCTGCCAACTGTGCGACATGTAAGCCATAACTACGATCAGCTGCGCCTGGTTTTACCTGATGCAAAAATACAATTTTCTCATCATGCTCAATGGCTTCTAAATGTACATTGTGTGCTAATTCATATTGGTCAGGTAATTGTGTGAGCTCAAAATAATGGGTGGCAAATAAGGTATAAGCTTGAATATCTTTCACTAACTTTTCAGCACAGGCCCAGGCTAAAGCAAGCCCATCAAAGGTACTGGTGCCACGCCCAATTTCATCCATTAGAATAAGGCTATGCTGAGTGGCATTATTTAAAATATTCGCCGCCTCACTCATCTCAACCATAAAAGTGGAGCGCCCTGCTGCTAATTCATCTGACGCACCAATTCGCGTAAAGATCTGATCAACGGGTCCCATTACTGATCGGGTGGCAGGCACAAAACTTCCGATATGCGCCAATAATACAATGAGCGCCACTTGCCGCATATAAGTTGATTTTCCGCCCATATTGGGGCCGGTGATAATCAGCATCCGCCGCATCTCATCAAAGCTTAAATCATTTGGCGTAAATTCCTGTGATAAATGCGTTTCTACAACGGGATGTCGCCCCCCCTCAATCGTGATGTCTGTTGTTTGACTAAAAGTCGGTGCAATATAGTCTAGCGTATCTGCACGTTCTGCCAAATTATTGAGTACATCTAACTCCGCCAAGGCACGTGCTGTTATTTCTAACTCGGCTAAATGTGACGCTAATTTATCAAACAACTCGTCATAGAGCGCCTTCTCAATTGCCAGCTCTTGCTGCTTGGCAGATAAAACCTGTTCTTCTAACTCTTTTAATTCTGGCGTGATGAATCGCTCTGCATTTTTTAAGGTCTGGCGGCGAATATAATCCGCGGGCAATTCAATATTATGAGCGCGACTAAATTCAATATAATAACCATGCACACGGTTATAGCCGACTTTTAGGTTTGCAATACCTGTACGCGCGCGTTCACGCTCAGCCAAGGCATCTAAAAAATCATCTGCATTACTTTGTAAGTCTCGTAATTTGTCCAATTCCGCATCATAGCCACTAGCAATCACACCGCCATCTCGAATCAAGACGGGTGGTTCTTCAATAATCGCCTGTGTCAGTAATTGTTGTATCTCAGGATGATCACCGATCTGTTTACATAGGGCAATCAATCTAGGCGCGCTGACCTCGGCTAATACATCATGTAGTTCTGGTAATGCAGATAACGCGGTTCGTAGCTGGGTAAAATCACGGGGTCGTGCCGTCCGCAAAGCAATACGCGTTAAAATTCGTTCAATATCACCCACCTTCTTTAGGCAGGTGGTCAAATCAGTGATGTGTTGCGAGACAATCAAGGTTGCAATGCTCTGCTGTCGTGCTTGTAACGCCACGTGGTCACGCAATGGGCGTAATAACCAACGGCGCAATAAACGCGCACCCATTGGGGTTGTTGTGCGGTCAATCACGGATAATAAGGTATATTCTTTGCCGCCTTGCAGATTGGTTTCTAATTCTAAATTTCGCCGTGATGTAGCATCAACTTGAATGCTATCGCTTGTCCGTTCAACCGTTATATGGCGTAAATGAGGGATATTACCCTGCTGTGTTTCCTGCACATAATTCAACAAACATCCCGCAGCAATTATTGCTAACGATAAATCATCACAACCAAACCCTTTCAAATCTTGTGTTTTAAAATGCGCACATAAACGTCGCCGCGCCATCTCCTCATCAAAGTGCCAGGGTGGTAGTCGTTGAATTTGCGCATTTATTACGGGTGATAATGCCTCAGCCAGCTCATCTTCCAATAATAATTCTGCCGGATTTAACCTTGCTAACTCAGCTTCCATTTCTGTCGCCGAATCCACTTCGCTTAAAACAAATCGACCACTGCTTAATTCAACTGATGCAAATCCATAACGCTCTTTTAACTGAAACACGGCTAATAATAAATTTTCTTGTCTCGTGGGTAGTAAGGCTTCTTCGGTCAAGGTGCCAGGCGTAATAATACGCACGACTTTCCGTTCAACAGGCCCCTTGCTCGTTGCAGGATCCCCCACTTGCTCACAAATAACAATGGATTCACCCAATGCTACTAAACGTGCAAGATAACCATCCACAGCATGATATGGCACCCCCGCCATTGGAATAGGATCGCCACCCGATTTTCCCCGCGCAGTCAGCGTAATATCTAACAATTTAGCGGCTCGCACCGCATCATCAAAAAACAACTCATAAAAGTCGCCCATGCGGTAAAACAGTAGATAATCAGGGTTTTCTGCCTTGATCCGCAAAAACTGTTGCATCATCGGGGTATGGTTTTGTATCTCACTCATGGGAATATACCCGTCATCATCCAAAATGCAGATTTTCTAGCATCCTTACTGAATGCGCTATCCGCGTTAAATTATTGAGCAATAGATCGGCTATTACGTCAATAATATGCCTTGCCAGCTCATCCATTATGAACACTATAATACCCGCATTTTGGATGATCACGGGTATAGTGTATCTCATGAGTGATTATTCTCAACAAGCTTTAACCCAATTAGCCAGTGAAATTGGTGACAGTCTTCGTGCCCGCGGCCTACACCTTGCTACTGCTGAATCTTGTACAGGTGGCTGGTTAGCGCAATGCTGCACTGATGTGGTGGGTGCTTCTGATTGGTTTGATCGCGGCTGGGTAACGTATAGTAATCAGGCCAAACAAGATTGTCTGTGCGTGCAAGAAAACACGCTTGAACAGTATGGCGAAGTGAGTAAGGCAACGGTTATCGAAATGGCAGAAGGTGCATTGATGCAGAGTAATACTGACATTAGTGTCTCGATTACAGGTATTGCTGGACCAGAGGGTGGCAGTGGAGATAAACCCGTGGGTACTGTTTGGTTTGCTTGGGCAATGCCTCACCGTACTACCTTGGTACAACATCAATTACTGTCTGGGGATCGGCAGTCAATCCGTGCGCAAGCCGTAGAAATAGCCTTGCGTGGCGTACAATCTGCGCTGCGCCAAAATGCCGACTAAAAGACCTTGATTTTAAGGAGGCATGAAACCAGAAGATGTGGGATAATTGGCGACCTATATTATTATCTTTATAAGGTTAGCGGCAAATGGACGACAATAAGAAAAAAGCACTTGGTGCAGCGCTCAGTCAAATAGAAAAACAATTTGGTACCGGTTCTGTGATGCGCTTAGGTGATGCTGCTGCAACACGTGATATTGAAGCCGTGTCGACGGGTTCAATTGGGCTTGATGTGGCGTTGGGTATTGGCGGTTTGCCACGTGGTCGCGTAGTTGAAATTTATGGCCCAGAATCATCGGGTAAAACAACGCTCACACTGCATGCTATCGCAGAAATGCAAAAGTTAGGCGGCACCGCAGCTTTTGTTGATGCCGAGCATGCTTTAGATCCTGTTTATGCTGCAAAGCTAGGCGTTAACATTGATGAACTGCTTATTTCTCAACCTGATACTGGCGAACAATCACTCGAAATCACCGACATGCTAGTGCGTTCTGGTGCGGTTGATATTCTAGTTGTTGATTCTGTCGCCGCCCTCACCCCTAAAGCTGAAATTGAAGGTGACATGGGTGATAGCCATATGGGATTGCAAGCCCGCTTAATGTCACAAGCTTTGCGTAAACTGACTGCCAATATCAAAAAATCAAATACCTTGGTTATCTTCATTAACCAACTACGGATGAAAATTGGCGTGATGTTTGGTAATCCTGAAACGACAACCGGTGGTAATGCGCTTAAATTCTATGCTTCTGTTCGACTTGATATTCGCCGTATTGGTGCAATCAAAAAAGGTGATGAGATTTTGGGTAATGAAACCCGCGTTAAAGTTGTTAAAAATAAAGTCGCGCCGCCCTTTAAACAAGTCATCTTCGATATTCTATATGGCGAAGGGATTTCGCGAGAAGGTGAACTCATCACTTTGGGCGTCGATGCAGATATCGTTGAGAAGTCAGGTGCCTGGTATAGTTATGCAGGCACCCGTATTGGGCAAGGTAAGGATAATGTACGGGCTTATCTAAAAGAGAATCCTGATGTCGCTGCTGAAATTGAAACTAAAATCCGTGCCCATCTGATTCCCCAAGAAATAGCACAAAATGAGCAAGTCGCAGAGGATGATGCCAGCGACGCATAAAATATGAAAAAAATGACGCTAGAGGCGCGTGCAATTTATTTGTTAGCACAACGCGAACACAGCGCCTTTGAATTGCGTACAAAACTCAGTAAAGCAGAATTTGAAGTCGATGAGATTGAACATGTTATCCATCAACTTATCGAAGCCGATTTGCAGAGTGACCGCCGTTATACAGAAGCCTATATCAATAGCCGTTCAGGCCGTGGATTTGGCTGGCAAAAGATAAGACAAGAATTAAACCAGCGTGGCGTATCATCTGATGATATTGATGATGTAATCACCACACTAGAAATTGATTGGTTTGCGCTTGCTATCGCAGCAAGATACAAACGCTTTGGAGAGCAAAAACCAGATGACTTTAATGGCCGCGCCAAACAGCAGCGGTTTTTGTATTATCGTGGTTTTACTCATGAAGAAATTAAGGAAAGTTTTGATTTAACATGACAAGTAGTGCAGAAATTCGACAACAATTCCTCTCGTTTTTTGAACAGAGAGAGCATAAAATCGTTGCTAGCAGTCCATTGGTGCCGGCTAACGATCCGACTTTGCTGTTTACCAATGCGGGCATGGTGCCATTTAAAGAATGCTTCCTTGGACAAGAACAGCGTAGCTATCAACGTGCCACCTCCAGCCAACGTTGTGTGCGTGCGGGTGGCAAACATAATGATTTGGAAAATGTCGGTTATACCGCGCGGCACCATACTTTTTTCGAAATGCTGGGTAATTTCAGCTTTGGCGACTATTTCAAAACAGAAGCCATCCATTATGCATGGGAGTTTTTAACCGACACGCTCGGCTTGCCTGCTGAAAAATTATGGATCACCGTATTTGAAGAAGATGATGATGCCGCTGACATCTGGCTAAATGAAATTGGTATCGATCCTGTTCGCCTCTCCCGCATTGGCGCCAAAGATAACTTCTGGTCCATGGGAGATACAGGCCCCTGTGGCCCTTGCTCTGAAATATTCTATGATCATGGTGCTGATGTGCCGGGCGGCCCACCGGGTACACCTGAAGAAGACGGTGATCGCTATATTGAGATATGGAATCTCGTGTTTATGCAATATGATCGCGATGCAGATGGCACGCTAAACCCGCTTCCCAAACCCTCTGTTGATACCGGTATGGGCCTGGAGCGGCTTGCCGCCATCTTGCAAGGTGTGCATAACAACTATGATATTGATTTATTCAAAAATCTTATTGCCGCCATCCAAAAACTATCGGGCACACAAGATAGCAGCCATACTTCACTCCGGGTGATTGCTGATCATATACGCTCATGTGCCTTTATGATTACAGATGGCGTACAAGCCTCCAATGAAGGCCGTGGTTATGTATTGCGCCGCATTATTCGCCGTGCCATTCGTCATGGCCATAAGTTAGGGCTAAAAGAGGCTTTCTTTTATAAACTTGTCGCGCCTCTTGTTACTGAAATGGGAGACGCTTTCCCAGAATTAACAAAAGCACAATCTGAGGTTGAACGGGCATTAAAGCAAGAAGAATCACGCTTTGCTGACACCTTAGATAATGGTTTAAAAGTACTGGATCAAGCCATTGATAATATTTCAGATAAAGAAATACCAGGTGATATAGTTTTCCTCCTTTATGATACTTATGGCTTCCCCATTGATCTGACGGCAGATATTGCACGCGAACGAGAACTCACACTTGATGTGGCCGGTTTTGAGCGTGAAATGGAAGCACAACGTAATCGTGCTCGTTCTGCTAGCCAATTTGCAGGCGCGTTATCAAGTGAAATCAATATCGCAGGTGAGACCTATTTTTGTGGTTATGAAAAAACCCATGATAAAGCCGTTATCACCAATATTTTAGTCGAGGGTGAGCATGCTGATTCATTAACACAAGGTCAAGCAGGTATTATCGTATTAGATCATAGCCCTTTCTATGCTGAAGCGGGTGGTCAAGCTGGAGATAGCGGTCAGATCTCAACAGAATCTGCTCAATTTAATGTGTCTGATACACGTAAGCAAGGCAAAGCCTTCACCCATATTGGTATATGCCAATCAGGTAGCTTCAACGTGGGTGACCACATTACAGCACAAATTAATGAAACCAGTCGCCTCACCACCGCACTCAATCATTCTGCTACCCACATTCTCCACGCTGCATTGCAATACGTATTAGGTGACCATGTCACCCAAAAAGGCTCTTTGGTTAATGCCGATCGCTTACGCTTTGACTTTTCCCATTTTGAAGCTGTGAGTGTACAACAGTTGCATGATATTGAACGTCTGGTCAATCAGCAAATTCGGCTCAATCATCCCGTGGAAACCAAGCTCATGAACTTGGATGAAGCCAAAGCATCAGGTGCCATGGCCTTATTTGGCGAAAAATATGATGAAGAAGTCCGCGTATTGCGTATGGGTAACTTCTCGACTGAACTTTGTGGGGGCACCCATACCAATCGCACTGGCGATATTGGTTTGCTTAAAATAACGTCGGAAGCGGGTATTGCCTCAGGTGTACGGCGGATTGAAGCCGTAACCGGCGAAAATGCACTCGACTATATTGCCAACAATGAATCTCGACTAAATGATATTTCAGCATTGATTAAAGCTAATCCTGATAATGTGACCGAAAAAACAAGCCAACTGGTGCAACGCACCCGGCAACTCGAAAAAGAATTAGACAGCCTGAAATCTAAACTTGCCAGCAGCGCGGGCAGCGATTTAGCCAGCTCCGCACAAGAAATAAAGGGTATTAAAGTCCTCGCTGCCAATCTTGATGGTGCCGATAGTAAAAGCCTGCGCGATACAGTTGATCAACTCAAAAACAAACTCGGTAGCGCCGCGATCATTCTTTCTTCAATTGAGGAGGATAAAATCACCTTAATTGCAGGCGTCACCAAAGATATTACCAACAAAGTTCGTGCTGGCGACTTAGTCAGCCATGTTGCCGCCCAAGTCGGTGGTAAAGGCGGCGGCCGACCTGATATGGCACAAGGCGGCGGCAGCCTGCCCGCCCAACTCCCTGCGGCACTAGAATCTGTACCCGCTTGGCTGAATAATCAGTTGGGGGCATAAATGGCACTCATTGTCCAAAAATATGGCGGTACTTCTGTTGGTAGCGTAGAGCGGATCCAAGAGGTTGCCAAAAAACTACTTAAATTCAAAAATGAAGGACATGATCTGGTTGTCGTTTTATCTGCGATGAGTGGTGAAACCAACCGGTTGATGACGCTCGCGAAACAACTTAATGATGAGCCGCAAGGTCGTGAACTCGATGTATTGCTCTCCACTGGCGAACAAGTGGCTATTGCGCTATTATCAATGACACTGGCGCAGATGGGGGTTAAAGCAAATTCATATACTGGCAGCCAAGTGCGGATTCTGACTGATAATACCCACAATAAAGCCCGCATCATGAATATTGATAATAGTCGGATCCATGCTGATTTATCTGCTGGCAGAATTGTTATTGTCGCAGGTTTTCAAGGCTGTGATGAAGATGGCAACATCACCACTCTCGGCCGTGGTGGTTCAGATACCACTGCCGTCGCCCTCGCTGCCGCACTCAAAGCGGACGAATGCCAAATTTATACCGATGTAGACGGCGTATACACCACCGATCCAAGAGTTGTGCCCGAAGCACGCCGCCTCGACCAAATCACCTTTGAAGAAATGCTCGAAATGGCAAGTTTAGGTGCCAAAATATTGCAAATTCGCTCTGTTGAATTTGCCAGTAAATATAATGTACCGCTGCGCGTACTCTCCGCCTTCACTGAAGGCGGCGGCACGCTAATCGCAGCAGAGGATCCCACTATGGAACAAGCCCTTATTTCTGGTATCGCATTTAATCGCGATGAAGCTAAAGTTACTATTTTGGGGGTACCAGATCATCCTGGTATCGCTTCTCAAATTTTAGGACCGATTGCCGATGCCAATATCGAAATCGATATGATCATCCAAAACACGGGTCAAGATGACACTGCCGACTTTACCTTTACTGTTCACCGCAATGATTACAGCAAAGCAATAAACATTCTGCAAAATACGGCGACCAAGCTAAATGCCCGCGAAGTGATCGGTGATGATAAAATCACCAAAATATCTTTAGTCGGTGTCGGCATGCGGTCTCATGCAGGGATTGCCAGCACCATGTTTAAAACATTAGCCGATGAAAAAATTAATATCTGTATGATTTCAACCTCTGAAATTAAAATTTCTGTGGTGGTGGATGAAAAATATCTAGAGCTTGGTGTGCGCGCATTACATGCGGCATTTAAACTAGATCAGGAAAAATATGTTTAAACACACAAAAAATAACTATTCAGCCAACTGCATTAATGTTAGAATTATAGATCACGACACACAAAAAGGAAGTGTGTGAAGGCAAAGGAACCGTAGAGCTTCTCGCCATTTAAAACCGCATGGAGCTTTTAGAGAGAGGTTAAACATGCTTATACTGACCCGTAGAGTCGGAGAATCGTTGATCATCGGTGATGATATTATTGTTAATGTGCTCGGTATCCAAGGCAATCAAGTTCGTATTGGAATTGACGCACCCAAAGATGTCTCCGTGCACCGTGAAGAAATTTATGAGCGCATTAAGAATGAGCAAGACGATAATAATGAAAGTGCTGAAGACTAAAGCCTAAATAATTAAAAAATAGGC
>DBOG01000010.1:0-160 GCA_002299915.1 Proteobacteria bacterium UBA652
CAACAAAAGATGATAGCTACGGAATCAAAAAAACTAATAGGCAATTTGTATTCCCCCAAGTCCATCGTGACTGAAATAACTGAAACGAGTACCTTTTACCCCGCCGAAGAATATCACCAGTGTTATCTTGAGAAAAAAGGAGTTACACACTGCTCATAGC
>DBOG01000010.1:560-3256 GCA_002299915.1 Proteobacteria bacterium UBA652
CTGTAAAATAATCCTGTAAGCAAGCCAAATTCAGTGTTCTGAAATTAGCCAGCATATCTAATTATTATTTTGGGGAAGTATATGTCAACAAGTCCAGCACGTTTAGTTGATGACACTAGTCATTCTCAACTACAACATTTAAAACAAAAGAAAACTCTAGCAATACTGCTTGCCAGTTTATTGATAAGCCCCTTATCTGCCGAAGAAAATGTAACACAGCTTGAAGCTATCACCGTTACTGGTGAAAAGACAGAACGGTCATTACAAGATACGGTATCTAGTGTTGGGGTGCTCACCGCAGAAGATCTTGAAGATAATCGTATTGTCGATATTAATGATGCGTTTGAGCGTATTGTCAATATATCCTCTAATACTGGTGGCGAAGGTTTTTCAATTCGCGGTATCAGAGGTGCAGGGCTTACAAGTATGTATATTGATGGTGCTTTTATTTCCCGTCGAGGTGTTCGAGTTGGTCAGAAAAAATTGTGGGATGTGGAACAAATAGAAGTGTTTCGTGGCTCTCAGTCAACCGTGCAAGGGCGTAATGCGCTTGGTGGTGCCGTGATTATTAAAACCAAAGACCCTACCTTTGACTGGACCACTGATCTGCAATTTACCGCTGACAACTTATCGTCGCATGGGATTTCTCTCGCCTTTGGAGGGCCATTAATTGAAAATGAACTCGCCTTTAGGATTGCCATTGATGATCAACAAAGTGATGGATTTATCAGTAATCCAACATTAGGCGACATTGATTATAATGATAGTGATAATAAGTTATTTAGGGGGAAACTGCTTTATAAACCTGCCGCATTTTCAGATTTCTCCGCCTTGTTAACAGTGAGTCATTCAGAAAATGAATCGGGCGATGATTATGTGACAACAAAAGATCCGGCCGGCAATCCAATTGATCCCTTCAAACATAAAATATTTTCTAATATCGATGGCTTTGAAGACAGCGATCAAGATATAACTACTTTAGAGCTAAATTATCAGTTAACCTCCAGCTTACGCTTAGAAAGTGTGACATCGTATAATCGCAATGACTATGATCGTCAGGATGATGATGACCGTTCTGCTAGTGGTGGTAATAATTTACGTGCCCGTGATACCGAAACTAAGGCATTTTCTCAGGAATTACGCCTGCATTTTGATCGCGATAGGTGGCACGGTCTGGTCGGTGCCTACTATTTTGACCAAACCGAAGACGATCAATCAACATTTACTAGTACCATTGATATACCTGCCTTGCTAGCCGGTACTCCATCAGCGCCATTGGCACCCTTTTATTCCAGTGCGTTCGCGCTGTCTCGAGATGCGGCTTTTGATATTGATGTACAAAATTGGGCGCTATTTGCAGATTTAGAATTTGATGTTACCGAAAAGATAAGCATTTTTGGTGGGGTGCGCTATGATAAGGAAAAACAAGATTTAAAGAATGTTCAAGGCTTAACAGCATTAGACTCATTACCAGCAGCTGCCGGTCCCTTCGCTGCCCAGATTGCAGGCACCAATGCTTTTTTGCTTACTTCTATTGCGAATCAATCAGCAGATGTCAAATCTGATGCTGATTTTTCAGCCTTTTTACCCAAAGTAGGCTTTACTGTGAATTGGGATGATGATTTAAGCACTAGTTTTACTGTGCAACGGGGCTACCGATCTGGCGGTACTAATATTAGCCCGGGTGCGCTTAATGAATTTGATCCAGAATACACCACCAATTATGAAATCGCATTGCGATCACTATGGTTAGATAATCGTCTATCTGTTAATGCCAATATATTTTATATTGATTGGACTGATCAGCAAGTAGGGGTGGAACATCCTACCCTTACAAACGTATTTAATACTAAGAATGCGGGCGAATCAACACTTTATGGTGCTGAATTAGAAGTGGTTGCTCAACCTATGGCGGGGCTTGATGTCTATGCGGGGCTGGGGTTTGTAAAAACTGAATACGACAAATTTATTAATCAGAGTATAGATTACTCAGGCAATAGATTCCCTGCCGTTCCGGAATGGACGGCATCCATCGGCGTGACTAAAAGGTGGACACAAGGTTTGATCTTATCGGCAGATGCTACCTATCAGGATGAAAGATATCAGAGTATCAAGAACACCCAGAAATTGGATAGCCGTACTATTGTAAATTCTCGCATTGGCTATGAATTTGATAACTTTGCAGTATCATTATTTGCACGTAATATTTTTGATGATGAATATGTTACTGACATTCAATCGCGTACCGATGCTGTCAAAGTGGGTGAACCACGCGTTATTGGCATTCAATTAAACGGTTATTGGTAATAATATGTGAAACTGCTGATTGCTTTTAATCTCAGCTATCTTGCAATACTATTGATGTTTGTTGCCAAGCCTGAGCGCTTGGCGGCACTACCCATTAATATTACCTTCTCGCCACCTTCTTCCCGTTGGCTACATCTGAGTGCCTACTGCCTGTTTAGCATAGCGCTTTACCTTATTACGATGCAACACGGCTGGGAGATTGGCATTCCAATATGGCTATCAATAGTAATGATCACATCCGCTTTGGCAGTAAGTTTAGCTACGCTGATACCGCGGTTAGCCTTGTTCCTTCTTGTTATCAATATATTATCCGCCAGTATTAGCATATGGCTACTATTAGCATAATGTCAGATAAAAAAAATGGCTTAATTTCCAAGTGGCAAGTCTTT
>DBOG01000026.1 GCA_002299915.1 Proteobacteria bacterium UBA652
CTGTAAACAACGCGGTCAATTCTTATATTTTATGTTAGCTTATTTTTAACACAGCCTCAGCGGGAAAGACGAGTCAGACCATAGATTAGCGGCGTTGACGTTTTTTATTCATCATTTCTTCAATAAATGGCGTCAGGATGACTTCCATTGCCAAGCCCATTTTCACCGCGGGCACCACCAAGTTATTCGGTCGAGACATAAAGGAATCTTTAAGCATAGTGAGGTAATGGGGAAAATCCGCTTTTGATGGATCTTTAAATCGAATGATTACTAAGCTTTCATCAGCGGTCGGAATTTCGCGCATCACAAACGGATTAGAGGTGTCAATTAACGGCACACGCTGGAAGTTAATATCCGTTTGCGAGAATTGTGGGGTAATATAGTTTACATAGTCGGGTAGGCGCTTAAGGATAATATCCACCACAGCATCTGAAGAATAACCTCGGTTTGCGCAATCGCGTTTAATTTTCTGGATCCATTCCAAATTGATAACGGGCACTACGCCAATCAATAAATCCACATATTGCGCCACATTGGCGTCATCAGTCACCACACCACCATGTAGACCTTCATAGAACATCAGATCATTATTGCCATCAATGTCTTCCCACGGGGTAAAGGTACCAGAATCTTGACCGAATTTTTCGGCTTCTATTGCATCATGGATGTAATAACGTTTTTTACCACGACCGGTTTCAGAGTAAGTACGGAATAAATCTTCTAACTCGGTTAAGCAATTGCCTTCAGGGCCGAAATGGGTGAGTTCTAACCCTTTTTCGTTAGCGGCTTTAACTGCTTCACGCATTTCCATCCGATTATATCTATGAAAGCTATCTCCTTCGACAACAACGGACTTAATCCCGCCGCGACGAAAAATATCTTCGAAAGCATGTTTAACAGTAGATGTACCCGCACCAGAAGAACCCGTGACGGCAATAATTGGATGAGATGTAGACATGTTAGATTCCTAATAAATTTACGATTGCTCGCGTTGTATCGCGCGAAATCCAATATCACGACGATAATACATGGCAGGCCAACTAATTTTATCAACTGCGAGATAGGCTTGTATTTGCGCCTCGATAACGGTGTCACCGAGTGCACATACACACAATACACGACCACCCTGGGTCACTATTTCACCCTTTTTTTCTGCAGTCCCTGCATGAAATGCTTTATGCGTTGCATCATTAACCTGCGCTAACCCCTCAATCATATCACCTTTTGCATAGCTATCGGGATAACCGCCTGCCGCGAGCACCACACCAATCGCCACACGCGGATCCCATTCAATGCTGGTTTGATCTAGTTTGCCATCTAAAGCGGTTTCGCATAATGCCACCAAATCAGATTGCAAACGCATCATAATGGGTTGCGTTTCAGGATCGCCAAACCGACAGTTATATTCTACGACGCGGGGTGCCCCTGCATTATCGATCATCAATCCCGCATATAAAAAACCCGTATACGGCCGACCATCTGCCGCCATGCCTTCAACTGTTGGGATAATGACTTCACGCATTGTGCGGTCATAGACCGCATCGGTGACCACGGGCGCAGGTGAATAAGCGCCCATGCCACCGGTGTTCGGGCCTAAATCGCCTTCATCGCGCGGCTTATGATCTTGCGAGGTTGCCATCGGCAGAATATTTTTACCATCGACCATCACGATAAAACTTGCTTCTTCGCCGACCATAAATTCTTCAATCACTACTCGATGGCCCGCCTTGCCAAAAGCATTGCCTGCCAACATATCGGTAACAGCTACAATCGCTTCGTCTTCTGTTTGTGCAACAATGACCCCTTTTCCTGCCGCCAAGCCATCCGCTTTAATCACAATAGGTGCACCTTGCGTTTTGATATAAGCCGTTGCAGCAGGAATCTCTGTAAACACCTCATAAGCAGCCGTTGGGATATTATGGCGCGCCAAAAAATCCTTCGTAAAACTCTTAGAAGCCTCTAATTGCGCCGCCTCTTTAGAAGGGCCGAAGCACCGCAAACCTGCCGTTTCAAACGCATCCACCACACCCATTACCAATGGCACTTCAGGGCCAACAACCGTCAAGCCAATGTCATTATTTTGAGCAAACTGCACCAATGCAGTAATGTCTTCAGCTGCAATAGCCACATTTTCGACATTTTCTTCTTCAGCAGAACCTGGGTTGCCTGGTGCGACAAAGACGCGATCGCAACGAGGAGACTGGCTTAATTTCCATGCCAAAGCATGTTCGCGGCCGCCGCCACCGATAACTAATATTTTCATTTAATATATTCGTTTTTAACCTAATCAAGGATGAAACTATGATACCGTAAACGACATCGTAACGAAAATAGAATAGCGAGGGATTTAAAATGGAAGATATCAAAAAAACGGAAGCGTGGAGGGTATTACGGATCCAATCAGAGCTTGTGAATGGGATTGATGAATTGCATGGTCTTGGGCCCGCGGTTTCAATCTTTGGTAGCGCACGATTACCGCCAGAGTCACAATACTATCAAGATACAGAAATCGTCGCGCGGCTACTCTCGCAAGCTAAGTTCTCAGTTATCAGCGGTGGCGGCCCTAGCATTATGGAAGCGGCGAATAAAGGGGCTTATCAGCAAGGTGGACATTCCGTTGGGCTCAATATCGAGTTGCCTTTTGAGCAAACTGCCAATCCTGCACAAGATATCAGCTTGTCGTTTCGTTATTTCTTTGTGCGTAAACTTATGTTCGTTAAATACTCGATGGCCTATGTTGTTTTCCCTGGTGGATTTGGCACCTTAGATGAATTGTTTGAAGCCATCACACTCATGCAAACAGGCAAAATAAAACAATTTCCGATCATCTTATATGGCTCAGTATATTGGGATGGTCTATTTGATTGGATAAAACAGCAGGTGCTCACATTGGGCTGTATCAGTGCAAAAGATTTAGACTTAATCCAAATAGTAGATAAGCCAGAAGATGTGTTACCGATTGTTGCAGCCTATCATGATAGGATCTGCTCGCATCCAGAAGAAAAGAACGATTTCACGGGGTAAAACACATTAAGACTTTGCTTGACGTTTTTCATCCTTCCTATGGAGGCGGAGACCATGTATTAAAATCAACTTGATTGAGATCAATCAACGAGTCGATTTTCCAAAAGCCACATGATTCAAGTCTATTAAAGGCGCTCATTAATTTGTAGAGAATAATTATTTCGGAACAAAAGCGGCGCGACGTTCCTTGAAAGGAATATAAAGCTTCTCAATTATGGATGGATTCTGTATAATTTCCCGTCTTGATGCCTGGGTGGTGAAATTGGTAGACACAAGGGACTTAAAATCCCTCGGCTTCACGGCCGTGCCGGTTCGATTCCGGCCCTAGGTACCAACAAATATAAGCCTCGATACTTTATTGTGTCGGGGCTTTTTTGTTAGTTTGGATTATTTAGAATGAGATTAATAAGGGCAATCACATCTTGGATGGTGTTTTGCTGATCTGTGTGGACATCAGAACAGCTTGATACCGGATCTGCATTTAGTATGGCATTGATGAGGAGAACGACATCTGCAATATTATGTTGTGTATCGTTGTTCATATCGCCTAATACGCCGCAGTCAACGGGTACTGTGGCAATATTTATGGTGTGGCTTCCCGATGATTGAATTGCAAATATAAGGTTGCCAGCATCACTGGGCGTTAACTCTCGGACAGTATCATCAACGGTTATCAGCCATTGAACTTGTGGATTTAAATCCATTAGATACACTTGGGTATTATCTGTATCAGTGGTGAAGTTTAGATTAAAGCCCGTTTTAAAATATCGTAAACGCTTGTTTTTATTTTGTCTGTTCGGATCGTGCCCTGCTCGGCCACGGTAATTGGGCGGGGTAGGTTCAATTGCAACGGGTGTGCCGTTGATGCTGTATGGATGCGCGCCAGCATCACCATTGAATATTGCAAGGCTGCTATTACCACCGCTTTCAATCAAAACAGCCGCCGCTTTTTCGCCCAGATTGGCGGCATAGTTTTCAATGGTCGCATCACTGCCCACATGGACAATATTTAGCATAGTCTGGAATCCTGACTTTTGGGATGGCGCTAGCCGTAATTGATATTTATATTGATCTTCGTAGATGGTTGGGCCTAAAAAATTCGGGCTTTCAGTTTGTTCATTAATTAAGTCTGTTGAATAGCTGGATGATAGAAATGAAGTTAGATATACAGTTTGTTCATTATCAGTTTGCCATGATATTTTATTGCCCGTCTCGGTCGTGTTGTCAGTAGGCAGATGAAACACTAATTGGGTTACGGCATCGTGCAGGTTGATTTCATCCTGAATAATTGTGGGATAGCGAGAAAAATTTTCACTGGTCTTGGGGTTAGAGTTATTGAGCCGGTCAAAAATAATGACAGAATCAGTATTATCAGGGTGATGCAGGTATAGATAGCTACGCGTCCATTCATGAAGACTTTCTGGTGGTGGATTATAGTAGTCTTCATAGACAACATGTCCGCCCGTTACCCCCACGTGGTATAGATAATCATCGCCCGCTTCGTAAGCACTTTGTCCGCGCGCTTCTTTCGCTGAAAATAAGCCACCAGAAATTAACAAGGTGTTTGATGCTTTTGGTTTGAGACCATAGCCAAACGGGTTGTCAATCACCCACTCCCCATTTCGATAGAGTCCAAAATTTGTTTCATTTTCAAACGCGTGCTCAACATGGGTTGATCCAAAATGGGCAGAAGCAAATAAACTGTCATTAGCTGCCCATCCAGTATGGTGATAGGCAAGCCCTCTGCCAGGTGCATTATGGTCTCGGCCACTGAGTGGTTCACGAGGGGCGTATGGATTGGCATAGATTAAATAATGTGGGAAAGCGCTGCTATCAACAAGCGAGGCATGGTAAGTGTCAAATAGGGTGTTTAATCTTGGATCTTGGGTGTAATGCGCTAGAAAAGAAATCAATCCAAGGCGGTGATACGCGTGGGGTGAATGCGGTGCTTGGGTATCACCCCATTGAAATAAATCTCCAGCATTCGGGGTGAGCATGAGGATTTCTGATTCAACAAGATCTGGGATAAAATCGGTAATTTCAGGGAATTTGTTTATACCGAGTGCTTGATTGATCGCAATGGCATATTCGGTGAGATAACGCGTTGTGTTTGCATTATAGTAAGTGCTTTCTAGCCAGACTCCCCCTTGACTGATATTGATATAGTCTGCGATGGTATTCCGCATGGTCGCCCTATCGTTACCCGTTACATCAAGCCCGCCTACCGGACGCGTTTTTTTTGTTTCGACATCGGGTATAAAATTAAGTAATTCAGAGGAGAGCGCTGGATCTTCAGTTTGAATAGCGATAGCAAACATCACCAGACCCATATAATGCCCTGTAGATTCATCACTATCTACGGCGCGGGTGCCATTAACATGGAAGATGGAATCGGACCACAATTCAAGAATACTTTTGAAATGTGCCTTATCTGTGGCAGGAAGCACATCGGCAATCCAGCTATAGAGCATCGACATAGAACCAAAAAGATGCCGTGTACCATTTCTGCCTGGCGAGTCCCCACCCGTGTCTTTGCCATTGTAATGTGAGATTGCGTCATAAGCAGATTGCGCGTAAGCAATATCGCCGGTGACGAGATAGTATAAGCCATCATATAAACCAGTATCGCTATAAAGTGTTGCATCAGCTTTCTGTTTTAATGTTTGAAATAGGGGATGATTTTCAGTTTGCATCCGTGTCCAAGTTTGAGCTTGTTCAGTAGACCAACCCAGTACGGTTGTTGCTGAAAATGAAGGCGTTGAAATAAAAACAGAAAACAATAAAAGCAGGGAGGCGCATGTTTTTAGTAGCATGGGAATCGTGATTTCCAATATTGTTTGGGTAGATGTGGACACTATACCCTATATTAAAATAACTATAAAGTTTGGCTTTTTTTAACAGCAAAATATAAGGTTAAGAGAGTGGTGATTCATTAACGCCCCCTCGATGCTGGCTAGATTCTTAACACGCCTCGACACTTTAAATGTGTCGGGGATTTTTTGTTGGGAGTTTGATATTATCATGCGAACAATAAACTTATTTTGGAAATATGATGATTGATTCAAACGTAACGGCATTACTGGCTGCAAAGAATATTCCATTTGAGGTGATTGAGATCCCCTTAACGGAAGATAAGAAGCCGATTCGACATTTAGAAGAATGGTTGATTTCGGAGGGGCTAGCGCCTGATTCAGTAGTGCGGAGCCTTTTATTTAAAACGCCTTCGGGTGAGTTTGTCTTGCTGGCAGCAACAGGCGGTGGCCGAGCAGATTGGGCGGTTTTACGTAAATATTTGGGTGAGCGAAAATTGCGAATGGCGGAGTTTGATGAGGTGGCAGAGGCAACAGGCTATGTGGTGGGTGCTGTACCGCCGATTGCGCTTCCTGATAATATTCGAGTGCTGGTGGATAGCCATGTGGCAGAGTATTCGACTGTAATTATTGGCAGTGGTGTATTAGGCTATGCGCTTTCTTTGGCGAGCATTGATTTATTAGGATTATTGGCCAATTCGGATATGGGCTCCTTTTTGAAGCTGGATCCGTAATTTATAATTAAGAACTGGCGGTTAACGTATTTTGGAAAGACCAATATTAGATATTCTCTATCAAGATAACTATATGGTGGCGATTAATAAACCTGCAGGTTTATTAGTTCACCGTAGCATGATTGATAAATATGAAACCGAGTTTGCGATGCAACAAACGCGAGACCAGATAGGCCAGCATGTTTATCCTGTGCATCGCTTAGATAAGCCGACGTCGGGTGTGCTTTTATTTGGCTTGAGTAGCGACGTTGCCAGAAAGCTAACCGAACAATTTACCCAACGAGAAGTGAAAAAGCATTATCTTGCCGTGGTGCGGGGTTATACCGCGGAACAAGGCACGATTGATTACGCCTTAAAAGAAGAAAAAGATAAAATGACCGATGCAGGTGTGGCAGATGATAAACCTGCACAAACCGCAATTACACATTACACACGCTTGAAAACCACCGAACTTCCATTTCCCGTAGGGCGCTATCAAACAGCGCGTTATTCTTTGTTAAGCTTACACCCCGAAACAGGTCGAAAACATCAGCTTCGCCGACATATGAAGCATATTTTCCATCATATGATAGGGGGCACCACCCATGGCGATGGCAAGCATAATCAGTTATTCAGGGATAAACTTAATTGTTCACGGTTGTTATTGCATTCAAATGCATTACAGTTGGCGCATCCTGATACGGGAGAGGATTTAATGATAACAGCGCCGATTGATCTGGAAATGGTGCGAGTTTTTGACGAAATTGGATTTAGTGATACGCAGCTAATCTAGTCACTTTAGCGAGAAGAAGCCACTAATGGAGATGAAAAAAATGACTAAATAATCTGGGTTGGATACCATAATAATCTACAGTGTCTTGTGGTGCAGCGTGATCAGGCTGCGATCTGAGATTATAGGAGGATTATTCAAAACCATTTTCGAAAATAATTTCTTGTTCCAGCTGAGACCAGATAAAGTTTCTTATTTGTGCCAGATTATTTCTGATAACAGGGTGTACAATCGTATCGGGCATATAATTGCTTGGAATATTTTCATTATATATTGCCATATAGGTAATCATGGCCGCTAAAAAGTACAGGGTGGCGCGGCCATGTGGCGCTGAGTCTTCATATAGTTCTGGAAAGGGGATTTGATTAGGAATGATGTCGGTTAATAGCTTGCTAATGATCGGGCCAACAGGAATTAATTCAATGGCATATTGTGGCCGAGAAGCACGTATAAGAGCATCGTAGTCAATCCACCAATCATTAAAGTTATTGAGGGTTAATTGATGGAAGTTATCAATTTCTACTTGTGTGGGTGGGGTTGGAGGAAATGCACTTTGTAAATCCATTTCAGGCCAGTTCTCATAAATATAGAATGTGACATTAGTTTGTTGGAGGCTATTTTCGTGAACCCAATCAAAAATAGCTTGAGTTGATTGCACAGCGGTTGTTGAATTATCAAGTGGGTGCGGCTGGTTAGCGGGTTGGTATTGGATAAAATTAGCGGCTGTCAGCAAGATGGTGTTAATGTTAGCCTCAGAAAATGATTGTGTATCACCCTCCCAAACAGCGGGTACATTATCATAGCCCCAATTGGCGTTTGGTGGCAGATCGTCATGTGAGGTTAAAAATCCATATTGGCCACCAGCGGCAAAGCCATGCCCTGCAGCTTGCGAAATATCATGGATCCAATGTGCAATGGTGGTTTCATCACTCGGAATGGGTGTTATCGGCAGTGCGTGATTAATTAAGCTGTGGCCAAAAGTGTATAGCCGAATATCAGCACTGTGGGCATGCATGCTACAAAGGCATAAAACAATAAAAAACAGCTTGTTTAAGTAGTAGGTCTTCATATATTGTTGTCTGGTTTGCTATTTAAATTAGGTCTCTCTAAAACGGAATATCATCATCCAAATAATCTGCACTGCCTTGTGCGGCAGGCGCGGCGCCATAATCTGGACCCGCGGTGGGTGATGCAGGGGCTGCTTGTGTGGGTGCCGCGGCAGCTTGTGGCGCAGGCGCTGCGGGTTGTTGGTAGCCTCCACTGTCGCCTGAGTTTTTGGAGTCTAGCATAGTCATGTCACGCGCCATAATATCGGTGGAATAACGATCTGCTCCGCTTTGATCTTGCCATTTTCGGGTTTGGATCCGACCTTCGATATAGACTTGTGAGCCCTTGCGCAGATATTGCTGGGCAATTTCACCGAGTTTGTTTTGTAGAGTCACGCGATGCCATTCGGTGCGCTCTTTGCGCTCACCTGTTTCTCTGTCTTTCCACCTTTCTGACGTGGCGACATTGATATTGCAGATTGACCCACCATTCGGGAAAGAGCGGCTTTCTGGATCTGCGCCAA
>DBOG01000073.1 GCA_002299915.1 Proteobacteria bacterium UBA652
CATCTAAATATACAGTTTTATTATAATAAAATTGCTTACTGTTCTATCTGTTCCAGCCTTCCTTTGATAAATTGTCGTGATAATTGGTCGCAAATTTAATTGATATTCTGCATCAATCCGCGTATTTTTGTTTCTGTAGATTGCTTTGAACTCCCCTCGTTCATCTCAATCTCAACTCTCACACAAACAAATAAAGGATACGATCATGAACAATTTAGCATTTCTCCACCCAGAACAAAATAGAACATTTTCTGAGCAATCAGAACATCAATACTCCCACTTAAAAACACACTACGATAGCAAAAACAAAATAAGTTGGTGCTTAATGAAAGCGACGCCACGCCCCTGTTTTTCACTTGAGCTAATGGATGAACTACAAACTTACACATCTGATATTCGCTCTCAGTTACAAACTGATAGCGATGCGATAGACTTTTTAGTATTGGGTTCAGATGTTGATGGCATTTTCAACTTAGGTGGTGATCTCAATTTATTTATGCAACTTATCGAAGAAAAAGATGCGGGTGGCTTATTAGATTATGCAACACGCTGCATTGACATGCTCTGCAATAATATGAACCACCTTGAAAGTGATTTAACGACTATTTCCCTTGTTCAAGGTGATGCTTTAGGTGGCGGCTTTGAAGGTGCGTTAGCCAGCAATGTCTTGATCGCTGAACGTGGTAGTAAAATGGGTTTGCCAGAAGTCTTATTTAATTTATTCCCAGGTATGGGTGCTTACTCATTGTTATCACGTAAAGTAGGCGCAGGTCTTGCCGAAAAAATTATTTTTAGTGGGAAACTTTATGATGCTGAAGAATTATATGATATGGGGGTTGTAGATATCCTTGCCGAAAAAGGGGAAGGCGAATTGGCTTTATATCAATATGTGAAGTCGGCTAATCGTGCTAAAAACAGCTTCCAAGCGATGCGCAAAGTAAAAGATATTTGTAATCCAATTACACGTGAAGAATTAATGGATATTACGAAAATTTGGGTTGATGCTGCATTAAATTTGGGTAGAAAAGACTTACGGATGATGGACCGTCTTGTAAAACGTCAAAACGTTAAAGTGGCAGATTAATCAAACAGGCTGTTTATTATCCTGAATAGCCTGGACAGATTGTGTGAGTGACGCCGCTGTGAGGTTGAATATTGTTTCAACCTCACGGCTTAGATTTTTAATTCTCACTGAACCCACATCATAAGGTTTTAGCTGCTCTGCTTGAATACACAAATCGACCAAGGGCTTCGCGCCAAATTCACTGGCTGAGCCTTTAAGGGCATGTAAGCTTTCCCTATACGCCAAATAATCTTCTGCCGCAGCGGTTATTATCGTTGTGACATGGCGGCGGCCATCGGCAACAAAACTCTCGATTAATGACTGGACAAATTCAATGCCTTCACCTAATGCAGCTAAATTATTCAATACCGATTGATCGAATAAATCAGGGATACCACCGCTACCCGTCTTAACGGCTGCTCTTTTCTGTTGATTTTGTTTCCGCGCTGTACGCTGCGTCTGCGTCGACAAGCTAGCTATATGCTCTAACAATAAATCAACATCAATCGGCTTGGTTAGAAAAACATTTGCGCCCGCAGCCAAGCTCTGTTGTTGTGCTTCAGGGGTGGCGTCTGCTGTCAGCATAATAATCGGTAAATCACGGTATGCCTGCATAAACCGCAATGTTTTCACCACATCAATGCCCGATACTTCTGGCATATTCATATCTAGGATAAGCACATCAATATCAGCCTCTTCTAGGCTTAGTTTATCAAGTGCCTTTTCACCCGTATTAACGAGTTGCACATCATGCCCAGCATGCGTCAATACACCATCAATAACGCGCTGATTAACCATATTATCTTCTGCCACTAAAATAGATAATCGTTCTGTATTTCTGCTCAATTCAGGGGCGAGTACTTGTACATTATCTGCTGTGTTTTGCATACTTTGGCTGGCATGAATCGCATTAAACAATAAACGCTTTTCAATCGGCGCATCCAACACCATCATATAGTGCTGATTTACATGATAATCATCTAACGGTTTATTCAGTGAATTAATCAATATCAATGTTATATTTTCAAATACTTTTTCTTCTCGCACCATCTCCGCAAACTGCACTGGCTCAATCTTATTCAAACTTGCAATATCAATGATAACGGAAGTATAGGGTCTTGCTTGCTGCTCTTGATTAGGCTCAGCTGCTGCCAATAGCGTTGATAAAGCCCGTGCTGAAGAGGGTTCCCATTCAAATTCAACATTCCACCGCTGCAACATAGGCGTTACCACAGCTGAGGTTGAATCTGGTGATAATAATAAAATTCGGTTATCTGAAAGTGATACAGCTATTTTCTGGGGTTGTAGCTTCAGCGGCAATTCAAACCAAAATGTGGCACCATGGCCAAGCACGCTATCAACGCCGATTTCTCCATCCATGCGCTCGACCAGTTCTTTAGCGATAGTAGTGCCCAATCCTGTGCCCACTAATTTTTCATCTTCATAATGCGCGCCAAGTTGCGTAAAGCCATCAAAAATTGTTTTTTTCGCTGCTTCGTCAATGCCGACGCCTGTGTCTGTTACCTCGAAGCGAATACGTGTCGGAGCATCATCCTGCATTACTTGTGAGACCGACACACTCACATTGCCCTGTTCTGTAAACTTAATCGCATTACCGACTAAATTAATTAACACTTGTCTAATATGCGGCGCATCACCTTCTAGCGCAAAGGGGGTGTCTGATTCAATGTGGCTGGATAATCGAAGATTTTTATCCTTGCTCAGTGGATTTAACATGGTGATAACCGAGTTAGTCAACGCATGTAAATCAAATGGCTCTTCATTAAT
Organism: Proteobacteria bacterium UBA652; assembly: GCA_002299915.1. Lineage (GTDB taxonomy): Bacteria > Pseudomonadota > Gammaproteobacteria > Nitrosococcales > Methylophagaceae > UBA652. The sequence continues at coordinate 2,852 of DBOG01000073.1, forward strand.
CGTTAATTTACCCGCCTCAATTTTAGAAATATCCAATACTTTTTCGATCAAGCCGAGTAAAGTCTTCGCCGAGGTATCCATCGTGCTGGCTATTTGCTTTTGCTCAGTATTGAGTTCTGTTTGTTGTAATAATTTTCCCATCCCAATCACCCCATTCAATGGCGTGCGTAATTCATGCGACATATTTGCCAAAAATTGGCTTTTTGCTTTATTGGCATGGTCGGCTTCACCTATCGCTGTATGTAATTTAGCAATCAAGAAAGCAGAATAGACAGGGATAAGGATCAGAACCATTCCTACAGTCAATGTATAAGTAAGGTGCTGTTGCCAGTAAATACCAAACCAAACCGCTAAACCAAATCCAACTAGGCTCAGCACATAAGAAAAGAAAAGATATTTAGTGCCAAATCTAAATCCATTTCCCAAAATAACCCATAGATAGAAAATAAATAAGGTTGATTCATACGAACGGGTTAGTAGCATCACGATAGATAATGCAGTCAGATCAACAACCGCACCCAACACCCGTCGTATTGGAGAAGGCAGAGGGTGACGAATAATATCCAGGAAAATGAATAGCGAACAAAGAAAAGCTATAAATACTGTATTTGAAATAGACCATATACTTGTTATTTGTTCGTTTTCTGGTACTTGATGGCCTGCTACAAATAAAAAATAAGCAGTTAAAACGAAGCCAACCCCCACTCTGATAAGTGCTTGCTCAGGCTCAGAATCACCTGTTTTAGCAAGTCGGCCTTTAAGCATCGAGAGCCAAGAGGTATTGATGGATGGATTCATTTCTCGATAGCCTAACTAATCAACCAGCGCTGCTTTTACTTGCAACACTTCATCCATTCTATTTAATAATGCGTCAACACAAATAGGATCAAAATGTGTACCTTTATTCTCTGCTAAGTAACGTTCTGTATCTGCTTGTTCCCACGCTTTTTTGTAGGGGCGTTCGGACATCAGCGCATCATAAACATCGGCTACAGCAACAATCCGTGCAACCAGCGGAATAGCTTCACCAATGAAACCATTCGGATAGCCCGAACCATCAAATTTCTCATGATGATTCAACGCAATCACTGCACCCAATTCCATATAGCGGGAATGGCTATTCGTTAAAATACTATGACCAATTATTGTATGTGCTTTCATCACTTCCCATTCGGCTGGCTCTAATTTACCAGGCTTTAACAATATGCTATCCGGAATACCTATTTTACCGATATCATGCATCGGTGCGGCATATTCAATATCTTCACACTCCTGCTTACTCAACCCCAAATCTTCGGCGATACAACGTGCATACTTAGCCATTCTCACCACATGATTGCCAGTATCTTTGTCTTTATATTCACCCGCCATCGCAAGCCGTAATAATGTTTCTTTTTCTCTGGCCACCACTTTTTCTGTGGCTAGTTCAACTTGTCGCTCAAGCCAGTCCGCGCGGTCTTGTACAATCATTTGTTGTTCATGTAACTTCAACAAATTACGACAACTGGTACGACATTCCACTTGATCGATCGGTCGTGTTAAAAAGGCTGTGGCGCCTGCATCCAGCGCTTCATGCCTAATTGCTTGTTCACTAACGACCGTTATCATCATAATCGGGATGTCTTCATGCTCCTGTCTTGAGCGAACTTGCTTAATAAACGCAATGCCATCCATCCCTGGCATACGGTAATCGGTAATAATTAAATCTGGATGATGGTCATCTAACCACACCAAAGCATCCATCGGATTATCAAACGGCACCACAATAATATTATCGGCAACTTGTTCAACAATTTTGCTTGAAATTGTTCGGCCTGTTGTTTCATCATCAACAATAAGCACAAACCGATCTTGGCGCGAAATGCTTAAACGCCGTGCCGCCGCATATGAGGCGACTTTTTCATTAATACTATTATTTTTACTCATGGCATTTACTTCAACAATTATTCGTATAAAACATGCTGCTAATGCAGCAATCCTACACAAAATAGCGTTAGTAAACCAATTCTACAAATATCACTTCCATTCAAAAGTTGCCTATTAAAAAACAAGCAAAATTCGAGCCAAAATAAACGATTCCGACATAATGGGCTGTTAAACAAGTGTTTTTATATCCGATATTTATCGAATTCGTATCTTGGTGGCTTCTAATGTTTGTCACAAAGTGACCTTGCTTGTTTGTTTTTACCCGTACCTACTTGCGGGAAAAACTCTTATTCTTCTTCCTTTCGCTATAATTCAATTCGGTTTCTTGCGATAGCTATGTCATACTTATCCGTCATGACAATACAAAACATCACACTCCCCCAACCCGACGACTGGCATCTTCATCTCCGAGATGATTCAGCCCTCAATACAACCGTTCCCGACTCAGCGCGCTATTTTAAGCGCGCGATTATCATGCCTAACTTGCAGCCGCCCGTTACCACCACCGAACAAGCGTTAGCCTATCGGCAACGCATTCTACAAGCGCGGCCAGTTGGCAGTTATTTTCAGCCACTAATGACGCTTTATCTCACGGATAACACCTCCGAGGATGAAATTCAACGTGCCTATGACAGCCAACACATCTACGCAGTAAAACTCTATCCAGCAGGTGCAACAACCAATTCTGCAGCGGGGGTAACGGATTTAACACATTGCACCGAGGCACTCGCTAGGATGTCGCAGTTAGGGATGCCGCTATTAGTACATGGTGAAGTGACTGATCCAAAAATTGATATCTTCGATCGTGAGAAAGTGTTTATCGACCAAATATTACAGCCTTTGATTGCCAGATTACCCGATCTAAAAATCGTCTTCGAACATGCCACGACCCGTGATGCCGTTGATTTTGTTCGTGAGAGCAGCCATCCAATTGCTGCGACCATTACCCCACACCATCTATTACTTAATCGAAATGACTTACTGGTAGGTGGCATCCATCCGCATCATTATTGCTTACCCGTTCTCAAGCGTAATACGCACCAGCAAGCCTTAATCGAAGCGGCAACCAGTGGTGACCCTAAATTTTTCTTGGGCACAGATAGCGCACCACATGCACAACATAGTAAAGAAAGTGGCTGTGGCTGTGCAGGTATTTATAGTAGCCATGCGGCAATTGAACTCTATGCGGAAGTGTTTGACGCTGCCGGAGCGCTTGATAAGCTCACTGGCTTTGCCAGCCATTTTGGTGCTGATTTTTATGGCCTACCACGCAATACCCGCCAACTCACTTTAAGCAAACAAGATTGGCAAGTGCCCGATAGAATTGATTTTTCAGGCCAACCTCTTATTCCCATGCGGGCGGGTGAAATAATCAGCTGGCAAGTAGCAAACCTAAGCGACTAAGCTTTCACAAACAAAGCAATCGATTCCACATGCGTGGTATGTGGAAACATGTCCATAATACCTGCCGACAGCAAGCGATAACCATGCTGGTTCACTAATTCACCTGCATCACGCGCCAAGGTGGCGGGGTTACATGAAATATACAGAATGCGCTCCGCCCCTAAAGCAGCTAATTGTGGCAAGACTTCAAGCGCCCCACTCCGCGGCGGATCTAATAGAATTTTATTAAACCCCGCCTTTGCCCATGGATAATCTTTCAATTCTGTTTGGGTTAAGTCAGCGAGTTCAAACACCGCATTATCTAAGCTGTTTTTGGTTGCATTGCGGCGCGCATGTGCGACCAAAGAGGCATCTCCTTCTACGCCCACCACTTGTTTCACACGTTTTGCCAATGGCAAGGTAAAGTTACCCAAGCCACAAAATAAATCTAAAATACGATCATGCTCGTTAACTTCAAGCAGCGCCATTGCCCGCTGAATCATCTTCTGATTGATGTCCGCATTGACTTGGGTAAAATCAGTCGGCGCAAAATCCATTTCTAGGCCTGCTTCAGGCATATAACGTAATTGTGGATTGTCTGGCCACAACGGTGTAACGGTATCCGGACCGCCAGGCTGCAAATAGATCCACAGATCTTCAGCTTGACCATACGCCATGAGTTTGGCCATATCTTCGGGGCTCAAGGGATCTAAATTACGAAACACTAATGCCGTATTTTCATCACTCACTGCCACTTCAATTTGGGCGATTCGATTATAGGATTCTAATCCTGCAATCATCTCGGTTAGAGATGTTAATCGTTTACCTACCGATGGTGCCAGCACTTCACATTGATTCAACAAGGCCAAATAAGGCGACCCTTTTTCACGGAAACCAACCAGTACCCGCTCTTTTTTAGTGACATATTTAACGCCCAGTCGTGCTTTACGGCGATAGCCCCATAGAGGCCCTTTTAACGGTTCCAACCAATTTTCGGGAACTAGGCCACCAAAATGCGCTAATTGCTCGCGTAAAGTGGCTTGTTTTAGCGTTAATTGGGCTTCTGGTGACATATGCATCAAACTGCAACCACCACACACACCAAAGTGTTCGCACTTGGCTTCAATCCGATCTTCAGCTGGCGATAGAATATCGACGACTTTACCCTCATCATATTTCCGATGCTTGCGGGTATATTGAAACATCACCTGCTCACCCGCCAAGGCCCCATCAACAAAGATTGTTTTACCCTCAATATGGGCAATTCCTCTACCTTCATGAGATAAGGATTCAATCGTTACTTCAACCGGATCTTGCGGCAATTTTTGTCTACGACGGCGGCGACGGCGTTCGGCCATTATTTGTTTTCCTCACAAAAAGAAATCCAGTGACGGGCTCCCATCACTGGATTGAAGATGTTTACCACATTATTTTAACTTATTTCTGTTTCCATAAGCCCGCTTGCTGATACCACCAACCGCCAGAAGCCCTACTCACCCACCGTCCTGCAAAGGTAGCGCGAATTTTATCAGCCCATTCAGGGTGGCCATTAGCGCGAGCAATTTCGGCATACAGTGCATTGCGATCTTTATTTTCATCCGCGACCAAGGATTTTACTTTATTACGATCTTTTAATGCCAATAGCGTCGCATCGCGTACCGCAACCAGCCCACGCTCGGTCAATCCAACAGCGCCACTGTTATAGTGTGATTCCAGAGACCTGTAGCGGGCTTTCATACTCGCTTGCAAACTCGCAATCGCCGGTGAACTAATATCTAAATCTACAGTTGCCGCTTGTGCGGTTGGCACCAACCACTCTAATATTTGCGCCGCAATAGGCTGTTTTAATGGTTGTAAACCTGCTTCTGGTTCCGCTTCTGGTGGTGTCACTGTTTTCTGACGTTTCCCCCATACATCATCAATAATAATATCCGCTGCCCGCTCAGCGGCGGCGGCGGGAAAATAAATATTAATCGTCACGCATGACAGTAATAATAAACTCATCATACCCACACTCATATTTCTGATCGTATTCATCTTTATCTCCTATTTTATAACGGGTCCATCACTTTCACTAACTGCCTTCAAGCGCGCTAATAAATCAGTCCAATCTACTCGTCGTGTAAATCCTATAATATTAATCCGCGGTGGTAATCCGCCGCCTTTTACAATGTAATAACCTGTCGGCGACTCACCTACACCCGACATATCGCATACATTATTGCGTAGCTTACAGCTTAGACCCATCTTTTGGTAGGAAAAATCCTTGAAGAAGCGTAAAAAAGTTTTTGACAAGGCCGCACTGGGCCCGCCACCCACTTCTGTTAATTGTTCAACCGCTCGTTGGCTGATCCGACGACGATGTTTATCGCCATCAGGGGTTGCAAATGCGGCATCAAAGGCCACCGCTTTCCAATTCGACAACCTTAAATCATGGATATAGCCATCCAGCTTGCCCGTAATATCACCGAAATCAAAGGTCTCGGTCAATAAGGATAGATCAATTTTTTTCATGTCTACATTGGCAAATAATTGTGGTAACGCACCAAAAGGATCATCTAATCTCAGATCTTGAATAAGCACCTGTCCTGCAAATAAATTAACCGATAAATCACCTTGCATTGTGATTTGTTTCTGCTGATAGGAGACGTGTGGAATATTGCCTGATAACTTCCCTGACAGGGCAGGCCATTTTAGTTTCTCACTTAATAATGGCATCGAAATCGGGCTTAATTCTGCTGAAAATGACCATTTGGTTGTCTCATCCAACGGCCGATCTAAGGCAAATTCTGAAATCGTTACGGCACCATCCAAAATAGGTAAAGTGGCGGCTTGTATTAGTCGTAGCTGTGATCCTTTGCTCTGTATTTCAAATGTTGTCTCACCAAACGGAATCGCATAGAGCTGGCCGCCTTGCCAACTTAAGGTACTTCGAACGGGGTCGGCTAAACTTGTCCAGCCAAGTGTGCCAGATAAATTATGCAGCTGAAACCGCGCAGCCTTATCTTTAGCCGACACATCCTCTAAAGTTAAATTCATCTGATAGGCCTCCCCTACTTTATCCAAACTTAATGATGCACGACCAGATAAATCCATTTTACCTGCTGCATTTGATAATAAAAAAGGTTGCAACCATATTTCATATAAAGCGGGCACGTTAATATCTGATAAGATGATTGAGATATCAGATTGTAGCCAATCCGACAGATCCAATATTGCCGTGGACGCTAGCTGTGCCACACCAGCTTGATTGACAGTTGCCTGCGTGATCTCAAGTTGCTGCTGCATCAGATCCCACTTCCCTGCCCCTGTCAGCGATAAAGCCTGTTCACCAAAATCTAAAAATATTGGTTCTCCATAGACTTGGCCTGAATCTGCTATCGCTGAAAAATCCCATTCACCTGTTGCTGATTGCCAATTCCCTGCTATCTTCGCTGACACTGATTCTGCCACCCATGCGCCTGCTGTATCGCTGCCGTTCAGATCTGACCAATACGTATTTATCTCTGCAGTTTCAACTAGGCTATTTTGACCTGTCAGCTGAAACCGACCCGCCAATGTGGCGGCTGTTAACCATGATTTTGCAAAGGCTATCGGCTGACTATCACTATATTCTGCTGCCAATGTGAATAGGGCAGGCATGGCAAGCTGTTGGCTGGTAAACTCTGCCGACCAGCGCCCCGCTTGCCACTTGCCATTTAAAGTAGCCGTTGCCGCCTTAGATCCCTCCCCGAACCAGTTAGAAGCTATTGTAAAAGATTCAAGCGCATCTTGACCTGCCAATGCTATCTCTACATTGGCAGTGGCATCTTCCAGCCATCTTGCTAAGGGCAATAAATTGCCATTATTATTTTGCCCTGCTAATGCAAGGATGACTGGCGCAGCAAGCTGTTGGGAGCTGATGTTGGCGGTCCAAATTTTATCTTTTATTTCTGCCGTTAACTTTAAACTTCCTTCTGCCAACGCTCTATCTTGTACTGCTATTTGATAGTGGGCTTGCACGCTATTTCCTATCAATGAGAATTGTAGGTTTTGCTTACCAAATTCTGCATGTGTAAATTTTAGCTGGCCTTGCTGGCAACTAAAGTTTTCGGAATAGAAGCTAACATTAGAACACCTTAGCTGGACATTTTTTATGTCGCCATAAGGTGCGGGTAGCTGTAAAACTTCAGCCTCTCCAACTAAGTTTAATTTATCTGTGCCTAGCCCTAAGCTTAGTTGGATCCCTTTTCCTGTGATACCTGTGTTATCCGTTAACCAAGCAGAATCCAATTTAATTTCTATCGACTCAATAGCACTCGCTAAGCCGCTGCTGAGCAATAAAGAGATCGCTAAGAAAAGTTTCGCCCACTGCATAACTTATTCAGCTGGGAACACACCCGTTGAGATATAGCGATCGCCGCGATCACAAATAATACAAACGATAATTGCATTGCTAACTTGGTCAGATAAACGTAATGCCGCCGCAACCGCGCCACCAGATGAAACACCCGCAAAGATGCCTTCTTCCGTCGCTAATCGTCGCATCGACTCTTCAGCTACTTCTTGCTCCATATCTAAGGTCTGATCAACCCTGTCGGCTTCAAATATTGTGGGTAAATAGGCTTCTGGCCAACGACGAATACCCGGAATACTCGCACCATCGACAGGCTGCACACCGACAATTTGTATCTTAGGGTTTTGTTCTTTTAAATAACGAGAGACCCCCATAATCGTGCCCGTCGTACCCATCGCACTGACAAAATGGGTGATTTTGCCGTCCGTATCTCGCCAAATCTCAGGGCCTGTTGTTGCATAATGTGCCAAGGGATTATCAATATTAGCGAATTGATCTAGCACTTTACCCTTGCCCTGTGCTGCCATCTCCAAAGCCATATCTCGTGCCTCTTCCATGCCCTCAGCTAGCACAATTTCTGCGCCATACGCCCGCATGGATGCCCGGCGTTCAACACTCATATTCTTCGGCATAATCAATATCATACGATAGCCTTTGATCGCCGCCGCCATCGCTAACGCAATACCCGTATTACCGCTGGTTGCTTCAATCAAGGTATCACCTGACTTAATATCACCACGTGCTTCTGCTTGCTGAATCATGCTCAGTGCAGGCCGATCTTTCACCGAACCCGCGGGATTATTACCCTCTAACTTCACTAAAATAGTATTGCTGGACTCGCCGGCTAATCGCTGTAACCGCACCAAAGGCGTATTGCCAATAAAGGATTCTATTGTGGGAAAATCGGTCATCATCTCAATCCTAACTTAAGGTTACAAAGGCCAAGGCATAATCACCATCATCGCTCAAACTCAGCAACGCCTTGCTTATTTTTTGCTCTATCATTATCTTTTCTGCCTGTTCATAAAAGCATAATAACGGGCGGCCTAGCGCATCATTTTTCACCCCAATATGGCGCAAACTTAAACCATCTCTAAAGCCCGTACCAAAGGCTTTTACGGTCGCTTCTTTAGCAGCAAAACGCTTTGCCAAAAAAGCGGCGGGATATATCGCATGCTGAAAGTCCTCTAATTCAGCTATGGTTAATATTTTTTCTGCAATGCGATCGCCATGCTTATATAGTAATGCGGTCATCCTAGAGATCTGCACTAAATCTGTCCCAATACCAATCATCCTCTCGCGATAACCATCAACTGTTTCATTTCTCGTACCGCTTCCTGCAAGCCCGTAAAAAAAGCGCGTGAAATAATCGCATGGCCAATATTCAATTCCACCAGCTGAGGGATCTCCGCAATCGCACCCACATTTTGATAATTCAAGCCATGCCCAGCATTCACCTGTAAACCTGACTCATGTGCATGATGTACGGCATCCATAATCTGCTGAAGTTCCTGCCGTGCCTCTGCCGCATTACGTGCATCGGCAAAGCGCCCTGTATGTAATTCCACCACAGGTACACCACAATCTACTGCCGCATCAATTTGAGTTTTATCAGGATCAATAAATAAAGAAACGGCAATCTCCGCCGCCGCCAATCGCTGGCATGCATCCTGCATTTTGCTCATCTGTCCCGCCACATCTAGGCCGCCTTCAGTGGTCAATTCTTCCCGCTTTTCAGGCACCAAACAACAATCGGCAGGCTGATATTTTTCTGCCATCGCCAACATCTCATCAGTTACCGCCATTTCCAAATTCATTTTAGTCTGCAAAATATCGCTCAGCATCGCCACATCGCGCTCTTGAATATGCCGCCGATCTTCGCGTAAATGTAAGGTAATACCGTCCGCACCCGCCTGTTCTGCTTCTATTGCCGCCTGCACAGGATCGGGGTAGCGGGTACCTCGCGCTTGTCGCAATGTCGCAATGTGGTCAATGTTAACGCCTAAAAATATGGCCATTCCGATGCTTCCTTATTAATTATTAGCTATAAGCCTAGTATTAATTATACTCACTAAAACATCATCCTGTGATTATTGACCCTACAAAATATAAAAAAGGCCTGAATAAATCAGGCCTTGTTTGTTTAAAACTAACAATAATCTAACTATTGATTCAACACAATATCAATAGCACAAGTCACATCCTGAATATTCATCATCCCATCACCATTACAATCAGAGCCGTATATAATCGGATCGCCCGCTAGGACAATGTTAATAATGGCAGTAACATCCGCAATATCAACACCTCCATCTGCATTGGCATCCCCGGCGATATATTCGCTTTCAAACTGGATATCCGCCTGACCATACATCACTCCCGTAAATTGTTTTGCATTAGGGATGGCATTGGCATTTTGTGCCGTGGTGATATTAGGTGGAATAATCAATTCTAATGTCACCATGTGTTTTGGGGAAGTAATTGTTAGGTGGTCTGCGATAGGTGCCGCCGCTGCCATTCAAATAGACGGCAACAGTGTATTGCACTCCTGCTTGTACAACTATTGGTGTGATATCAGTATAACCCCAACCATTATTTGTTGAGGTAACAGTTGTCGAGGCCAATTCAATACTGGTGCCACCCACCACTCTTCTGAATAGTTTGACTGTTTTGCTGCCATCAAATTGACCGCCTAATTGCTTAATTTTGCCATTGCTTTGCGGGGTAAAGTGATATCCCATGGCATAATTCCATGCATAACCTATAGCTTTCGCTTGGAGTAGCTCCAGATTGAAAAATTGGCCTTTCAACACGAACCATTGAGATAGAACAATTCCAACAAATCCCTGCAAGACCTTCATTGTTATCACTTTTCCCTGCAATAAGACCAGCAACATGCGTGCCATGACCACAGGATTCATCATTAGCATTGCAATTCCCCCTCATATCCGTATTGTTTAAACTACCGGCCAATGAAAATTGAGATCTGAAATTGCCTAAATCTGGATGGTTTTTTGCGTTAGGATAATCAGTATTACCCACATCTAATCCTGAATCAACAATACCAATATAGCTATGCCCTTTTGTTTTATCCCATGCATTTTGTATATTGAGCTCATATAATCCCCATTGGTAATTATTGAGGTTCTGAAATAAAGGATCATCGGGTGTCGTTGCTGAAAACATACCCACATCATTGTCACTCACAGAGATAATATTGGGATTATTTCTTAATACCTTTTCTCCCCGCGCCCTAGCATCTTTAGAAGAATAATCTAGCAGTATATAGCGTTGCAGCAGCGCTTCTGATGAGTCTGGATGAATTAATGTGAAATCAGGCTGGATATCTTTTAGTTTGCCAATTTCTTCTGGCGATAAACCAATCGTTTTATCTGCAAAACCAATTTTCTTACGGTGTGAAATAAGGTATCTTGCCTTTGTTACATCGCCTATTTCCTGGTAAATATTTTTGTTCTTTGAGCGTATTAATTCATTAATTACGTTGGGCTTAAGTTCTGCTTCAGAAGTCATCAGTATGATTAATTGATATGATGGGTTTATTTCATCGGCTACAGGCTCCAGTTGCTCTTTTGAATCCGCAGCGACTGCAACTATAGATAAAAATACTGCCGTACCATTACAAAAAACCGCAAATGCTTCATATACCTCTCTCCCATCAACAAAAAATCAAACTAGAGTCTTCCCTTTTTTCTAAGCGCTTGCATAGCAAATAATAGTAGCATTAGAATAATGGCCACATTCATCCATGTAGAAAATAAGGGAATTGGGTTTAGCCCCCCGACTCCTTGAGAAACACTCAGATTCAAAGTGCCTATGAAATTTTCATCGTACAGAAGGTCTAGCTCTGCTGTATTCTGTGAGAGATCTCCTGAGCTCGCGGAACCTTCTTCATAAAATGAGATTTCATAAATCCCCGCCTCCTGTAAGAGTCCAATCGAAATATCTAATATGGCAGGCGCACACAATAATGTGGATTCTAATTCTATTGGCTGAATGGATACGTTTATTTTTCTAGTGAGTGCATCCACCTCAAATCCGTTTTCTCCAAAAACCAAATAACAACCTACACTGCGGATCCGCAACGTAACCAATTCTGTCGTTGTTGGATGATCGGGTATAAACTCAATTGTGAAATCTCCGCTCAGCTCCGCAGAATAAGAAGCTTGTGGCAATGCAAGAACAACCATGCCCACTAACAATGAGATGGCAATAACGGATTTTCTTAGATAAATTTGTATAATATTAAAAGACATGATATTTACTCCGTGTTGGTTTATTTAGCCAACCTACTAAATAGTCACTTACAGATAGTCTGTAAGCTAGGATAACACTAGGGGGGGGGGCTATTGCCAAGATTTATTTTTAGCTCTTTTTTAATAGCACACGCTGAGCCTATTCAAACTAGATTTCATGCTAATAACCACCCAATAGCATCATATCATTCATCCTAATCAGATCTTATCTGTTTTTTCTAGGCGGCATGAGCTGCTATCTGAAGATCACAATGTTATTTATCCTGTGGTCTCATCGCATTCATTTCTGCAAATAACTGCCTGCTCCTGAGCGGTTTATCACCTAAGTAAAACTGCATTATGCCACGCATCAGCTGTTTAATCTCTAATAAACCTGCCAGATCAAAATCAGTTTCTTCATCGAGCTGTCGCAATGCACGGCCTGAAATTTTTGCCGCGGGTGCACCCGCATGCCAGAGACGCAAGCCTTCTGTCGGTTGATAATAATACTGTGTCTCATCACCTCGTGCGAGGTGTGTATCGCTTTCATGGGTTAATGCTAAGGCATATCCCAGTGCATGTAATAGTCGCTTCTCAAATAAACGAAGTACGATTTCGGTTTCAGTACACTCTGCTAATTGGGTTAAGGTATTTTCATATAATTGGAATACCGATTCTGCAGGATCGTGTGTGGCTAATAAACGTAGCAGTAATTCATTAAGGTATAAACCGCATAAATTTGCGTTGCCTTGCAAAGCATGCCGCGGCCCTGCTGATTCGCTAGCCGTTAACGTTTGCAATTCACTCCGCCCCACCCAACTCACCCATAAAGGCTGATAGGCTTGCAATAAACCCGCTTGGCTACGTTTCTTACCCCGCACACCTTTCGCCACCACCCGCCGAACACCTTGCTCACGGCTAAATAAATCCAGCAACAAACTGGTTTCACGATAAGGCCGTTGATGCAGGATATAGGCATTCTCTAATTTAGATTTCAACGTGAGTTCCAAAAACTAAATGAGTGTAGCTAAACATATTCCAGTAGATTCCCCATTCATCAGTAAGTCTGTACAAAAAATTTGCTTGGAGCAAATTTTGGATGCGGAGCAACCCTGTAGGGGTGAAATACAGGGATGTGTTTCATCAAAATAACGTGGCTCATTAAAATAAAATTCGGTGGCAAAAGATGAATGTCCAATTATACCCTTGGCCGCTACAATTCGTCTTTGTAACCCAAATTTTGCAGCATCCGTTCATTATCAGACCAGCCATCCCGTACTTTCACCCATAAGCGCAAAAACACTTTGGTATCAAATAAACTCTGCATTTCAATTCGTGCTTCTTTGCCTATGGATTTCAATAACTCGCCGCCCTTGCCAATCACAATCCCTTTTTGACCCGCGCGCTCCACATAAATAACCGCACCGATCCGTAACATCTTCGGATCTTGCTCATCAAACTCTTCAATTTCTACGGTCAAAGAATAAGGAAGTTCTTGCCCCAGATGACGGAATAACTTTTCTCGCACCAATTCTGATGCCAAGAAACGACTGCTGCGATCGGTAAATTGTTCTTCTGGATAAATTAATTCCCCTTCTGGCATAAACTTCAGCACTGTTTTCTCTAGGGTATCTACGTTTTGGCCACGGCGCGCTGAGATTGGCACAATGCCCGCGAACTCAAACTCTACGCTAAGCTTTTCGATCTGGGGGAGTAATTCACCTTTATCTTCCAGCTTATCGACTTTATTAATCACCAGGATGACGGGTGCTTGGGCATGAGACCGCAATCGGTCCAACACGAGGGCATCATCATCTGTCCACACCAAACCTTCAATTAAGAATAGGATGACATCTACACCTCCAATTGAACCTGCAGCTGCGCGGTTCAAATAGCGATTCATCGCCCGCTTGTTATCGGGATGTAAGCCGGGTGTGTCGACATAAATTAGCTGAGATGTCTTAGTGGTCTTAATCCCTAAGATCCGATGCCGAGTGGTTTGTGGGCGACGCGACGTAATACATAGCTTCTGGCCTAATACATTATTAATGAGCGTTGACTTACCCACATTTGGCCGGCCAATAATCGCGACATAGCCTGATTTAAAGGATTCTATTGGTACTTCACTCACGCCTCATTCAACATTTTCAATGCCAAGGTTGCCGCTTCCTGTTCTGCTTTACGATGGCTGCCACCCTGTGCAACCACCACCTTGTTCAGATTATTCACTTGGCAGGATGCTTCAAACACGGGATTATTACCTGATGTGCGGATTTCTTTTACCGAATAAATAGGCAGCGGCTGTTTTTTTCCTTGTAAATATTCCTGCAATTTTGTTTTGGGATCTTTAATGTTTTCATCAATATCAATCGACTGTAAACGCTCACCAAATAAATCTAAAATCAAGCCTTTTACCGGCTCAAGACCGCTATCTAAATAATAAGCGCCGATAATCGCCTCAACGGCATCCGCTAAAATAGACTCTCGCCTAAAGCCGCCACTTTTTAGCTCTCCTGGGCCTAAAATCAAATAGCCCCCTAAATCCAACTCGCGCGCAATTTCGGCCAAGGTCGTACCTTGTACAAGCGATGCCCGCAAACGGCTCAATTTACCTTCTTTTACTTTTGGAAACTGTTGAAATAAAGCTTCCGCAATCACAAAACTCAAGATTGCATCGCCTAAATACTCCAATCGCTCATTATTCACTGCCCCCACACTGCGATGGGTTAATGATTGTGTCAATAATGCTTCGTGCTGAAAAACAATCCCTAGTTTTTGCACCAGCTGTGCTTGTTGTTTAGTCAACAGAAGCCTCACTGTGGAAATTAGCAAGCAGATCTAAATTCCCCATAAAGGGTGTTTGCACTTTATAATCTACAACGATCCGACCCACACCCGTACCAGTCTTACCACGGTAAAATTTAACATGCTCTTTTTTCACACTGTCAACATAGCTTGAATCCAGCCGCTTTCGCAGAAATGTCCATGCTTGTTGTTTGGTTAATGTGCTGTTCCGCATTTCATCTTCCATTGATTTCATCACGGTTGTCACCCCATAAAACTCTTGATACATCGGCAATAATCGCATCGCGACCAGACCAAAAAACATCACGAAACCCAAGCCAATTAATGCACTGATTAAGGTGATACCTTGCTGTTTATTTTTCATTATTCTCATCCTATAATTATTATATTTTATTACCCATTCTATTCCAGACAACACCGTTATCCCAGCTCATCCAAATTCTAAAAGCTTTACCCACTAAGTTTGCTTCTGGCACAGTGCCCCAATAACGACTATCGTTGCTATGATCGCGATTATCACCCATCATAAAATATTCACCTGCCGGCACAATAAATTCCTTTTCAAACGGGCGGCCACGTGGATCGTGGAATATATCATACGCCACATCACCTAACTGTTCTCTAAATAGGGTGACCGTAGCAGGCACACTTTCCTTAAGGCTACCATCTCGCGGCGCTGCTGTCATCGTTACTGGCTTGCCATTGACATGCACCGTCTTGTCAAAATAACCAATTGTATCGCCTGGCAAGCCAATCACACGCTTAATATAATCTATTTTAGGGTTTTGGGGAAACCGAAATACCATTACATCGCCGCGTTGTGGCGTTCCCGTTTCTATTATTCGCGTATGGCTAACCGGTAGCCGCACCCCGTAGGCAAATTTATTAACCAAGATAAAGTCACCTATATGTAAGGTTGGCAGCATGGATCCTGATGGAATACGAAATGGCTCAACAATAAATGAACGGATCACTAATACCGCTAAAATAATCGGGAAAAAAGCACGTGAATATTCCACCACCGCTGGCTCTTTTACACCCGCTGCCCGCCGTTTTTTTACCAAAAACAGCGCATCAACTAGCCAAACCACCCCCGTTATTGCAACCAATAACACCATTAATAATGGAAAACTCAAATCTTTACCCCTTATTTATTCAATTGTAATACGGCGAGGAATGCTTCTTGTGGCACATCGACCTTGCCCACTGATTTCATTCGCTTCTTACCTGCTTTTTGCTTTTCTAATAATTTACGTTTCCGCGACACATCGCCACCATAACATTTTGCAATCACATTCTTACGCAATGCTTTAACGGTTGCACGTGAAATAATATTGCCACCGATCGCCGCCTGGATCGCAATATCGAACATCTGCCGCGGAATCAGCTCTTGCATTTTCTCAACTAAGGCGCGCCCACGAGATACGCTGATATCACGGTGCACAATCAACGATAAGGCATCCACCCGTTCGCCATTGATTAAAATATCCAGCTTCACTAAGTTAGCAGGTTCAAACCGCACAAAATGATAATCCAAGGAGGCATAACCGCGGCTCACTGATTTGATCCTATCAAAGAAATCAATCACCACCTCATTCATCGGCAACTCATAGCTTAACGCCACTTGATTGCCCATATACTGCATCGATTTTTGCACACCACGCTTCTCAACACATAAGGTAATCACCGCACCTAAATGGTCTTGTGGTACCAAAATATCCGCCACCACAATCGGCTCCCTGATTTCATCAATGCTACCCGGATCGGGTAATAAAGCAGGATTTTCAATTTGAAGCAGCTCCCCTTTCTGCGTAACCACTTCAAATACCACCGTTGGCGCTGTGGTAATTAAATCTAGATCATATTCACGCTCTAAGCGCTCTTGGATAATCTCCATATGCAGCAAACCCAAGAAGCCGCAGCGGAAACCAAAGCCCAAAGCTTGTGAACTTTCTGGCTCGAAAAATAACGAGGCATCATTCAATCTTAGCTTACCCAGAGCTTCACGAAACGCCTCAAAATCATCTGAGCTGACAGGGAATAAGCCCGCATACACCTGGGGTGTTGCCGACTTAAATCCAGGCAATGCTTCTATTGCACCATGATGCGCATGGGTCAATGTATCTCCCACTGGTGCACCATCAATATCTTTCACCCCTGAAATAACATAACCTACCTCGCCGCAGCTTAAACTATCCGTTGGGCTGCGTTTGGGAGTGAAAACACCCACTTGTTCAACTTGATATTCCTGCCCCGTCGACATCACCTTAATTTTATCGCGTTTTTTAAACGATCCTTGCTTTACCCGCACCAAGGAAATCACACCGACATAACTATCAAACCATGAATCAATAATCAACGCTTGTAAGGGACCATCCACATCGCCTTCTGGTGCAGGCACTTTGGCGACTAACTCTTCTAGAACATCCTCAATGCCCACCCCACTTTTCGCGCTGCATTGCACCGCATCAACCGCATCCACGCCAATAATATCTTCAATTTCTTGGGCAACCCGATCTGGCTCCGCTGATGGTAAATCAATCTTGTTTAATACTGGCAATACTTCCAAGCCCAAATCAATTGCGGTATAACAATTCGCCACACTTTGCGCTTCCACCCCTTGTGCTGCATCGACCACAAGCAACGCGCCTTCACACGCTGCCAGCGAGCGAGAGACCTCATAAGAGAAGTCCACATGCCCTGGGGTATCAATAAAATTCAAATGATAGACTTCACCATTGCGTGCTTTATAATCCAGCGAGACACATTGCGCCTTAATCGTGATACCGCGCTCTTTCTCTATCTCCATTGAATCCAAAACTTGGGCAGACATTTCGCGATCCGATAAGCCCCCACAAATTTGAATAAAACGATCGGCGATCGTCGATTTACCATGATCGATATGCGCAATAATAGAAAAGTTACGAATGTTCTTCATTTGCTTCCAATAACAATAAAAATCGGCTGGCGTAAATAATTACGCCAGCCGATCATAAACAAGCCTTATTTTACGGGAAAACGCGTTAACTGTCTCTCGCTTGCACCAAGCCTTCCTTATTCGAGTTTCATTGCAAGGAAAGTGGTGCCCTCGCCGCGTTGTACTAATACAGGAACCGAACGACCTGTAGGCAATGATTTCACTACCTCAATAAAGTGTTTTGTATGTTCAATTTTTTGGTTATTCAATTTCAGAATAACATCACCTCGACGGATCCCCGCCAACGATGCAGGACCTGATTCCATCCGAATAACGCGCACGCCACCTGCTTCTATTGATAATTTATCACGCTGTTCTTTGCTTAAATTGGCAACGCCTACTCCAATCCGCTTCGCAAATGTTTTATCTGCTTTACTGTTATTTTGTCTGCCTTCACCATTAACCGCTAATTCATCCGTATCAGGCAGCTCTTCAATTTTCACTCGTAGTGTTGTTGTTTTACCTGCACGTTGCACAAGCACTGGCACGCTATCACCCACAGGAGTTCGGCCTACAATAGGCGGTAGTTCTGAAGAGGCTCCCACCGCTTTACTATTAAATTCTAATATCACATCACCGACTTCTAACCCTGCTTTCTCCGCGGGGCTATCCGGCAATACTTTCGCAATCAACGCACCATTTGATTTATCCAAACCAAATGATTCTGCCAACTCTGCCGTCACATTTTGGATAATCACCCCTAACCAGCCACGACTCACATAACCTTGCGATTTAATTTGCTCTACTACATCCATCGCCACATCCATCGGAATTGCAAATGACACGCCCATAAAGCCACCTGTTCGGCTATAGATCTGCGAATTAATACCCACCACTTCACCCTCTAAGTTAAATAAGGGCCCACCTGAATTACCCGGATTAATTGCCACATCTGTTTGAATAAAAGGCACATAACTATCCCCTGGCAAGCTCCGCCCTAATGCGCTCACGATACCTGCTGTTGCGGTGGCATCAAAGCCAAAAGGAGAGCCAATCGCAAGCACCCATTCTCCCACCTGCAATTGTGAGGAATCACCTAATTTTACCGCTTTTAAACCCTGTGTTTTCACTTTCAGCAAGGCGACATCACTGCGTTCATCGCTGCCTAACACTTCCGCTTTTAATTCTGTTTTATCATCAAAACGTACAATGATTTCATCGGCACCTCTAATCACATGATGATTGGTCAAAATATAGCCATCAGACGATAAAACAAAGCCTGATCCCAATGATAGAGATTCATAATGCTCTAGGCCATCTTCTTGACCTTGCCCCCGTCCTGAGCCAGGTTGGCCATCTGGAAAGAAATGTCTGAATAAATCATCAAAAGGGGTACCTTCTGGTATTTGCATACCGGGTGGTAATCCTCTTGGCATTTCTTGAGAAAGCTGTTCACCACCCGTTTTCTTTTTCGTGCTGATATTGACGACAGCTGAGCCATTCTCAGTGACTAATTGAGTAAATTCTGGTAAGCTATTTGCCGCCTGCACACCTAAACTCATCAGTAACCATATGCTGGCAACCAGCATACTGGTAATCATTTTATTTTGTTGTCTCATGGTTTTATCTCTCCAATTTTAATTGTCTGTTTGATATTGGCTGTATTTTGCGATCCTTGTAATCGCAATTTTACCCACCAAAAGCCAAATAATAGACCGCACAATCCAGCGATGATTCCAAAACCTTCACTGAAGCCTGCTGTTTTCGCGATTATCGCAAAAACAAATAAAGAGAATAACGGCATGAGATACATTAAAACAGCACCTTTCACCAATGCCTCTTCTGCAATTTCTAATTGCACTGTCTGGCCTGGCGAAAATATGCCTGTTGGCTTGGATATGGCTAACCGTGAAAAACGTTTTCCCACATGATCGGCCAATAAACCCGTACCACAGCCTTTTTGTAATTGGCATTGGCCACAGGTTGATTGGCGCTGCGATTCAACCCACACCACTTCATTTTCACAGGATGTTACAGTCGCTTCCTGTTTAATCATGGTGTGGCTTTATTAGTTGTATACCCGATTGACGCACCAATCTGCTCAACCGTCTGTCTAGGCACTTCTCCGACCACGGTGACAAAGTAGCCATAGCGTGTTGCACCAAAGGCATTGACAGCCCCCATATGTGACCCGCCCTTTAGATGACCATGCTGTGCCCGCATTTTCTCAAAAAATACGGAAACCGTACTTAAACCATCACTATATACACGATGTTCTACAGCAGGCCGCCGCAATGAATTTGGCGATACTTGTTGTGCAACTAATTTAAAGCCTTCTGGTAACCAGTCGACGTGCCATAAGGAACTGATTTTTTTTGCCTCACTCAGCTCCCCTTTATATTTTGTCATTTCACCTGTTGTTTGGTGTACTTCAATCCCTGTCATTTCTGCTTTCAGCAGCGATTCTGGGATCTCTGTTGCTAATTGCAATTCTGAAAAAGAAAATGTTTCTAATGCTTCACCGTTCTCATCCACCAATTCAAATTGCAATAATAAATGGGTTTCTTCTCCAACCCATAGTCGATAGCCATAACGAAAATCATCCATCGGATCAATAACAAGCTCACGTACATGACGGTTCGCAATCCGTCCTCTGCGCCCCAAATTCATATCATAGTAGGCTGCGGCAGAACGTAAATTGCTTAAAAAATCACTGGGGAACCCCCGCCCCAATTGCTGTATTTTCACACGGTTTTGCTTGGTGCCTGCTGGTAAAATATAGGTAACACCATCATTATTACGAATGACTTCACGCGCCGCACCATTTAAGGAAATTAAGCGTTCACTTTGGCCATCTTCATCACTCCGATGAATAATTCGAATAGACTGTAATGTTCTGCCATTATGATAGGAAAATACACCCTGATAATTCGATTCTTTTGCCGCTGTACACATTTTTTCTAATAACGACAATGCCTTTTCTTGATCCGCCGCCATACTCGTGAACGGCAAACACATGAATGCAACAACGAGCATAAATCTGGTCACGTTATTCGTCCTCATAGGCCACAACGCGCGCATAGGAAAAGGCACCAGATGCACCCGTATATTCACTATGATTCACGAGATAACTATTTAACCTATTTGCTACTTCAGGTTCGCCCACTGTCCAGCGATTGCTAGCCGTATTAAGTGTGCTCACGGTCTGAACAGTGCTGGTGGTATTGGCCGCTAATGTTGTTTCAGGCCCAGTCGCGTATTGAGAGCTAGTTACCCCCAAGACGGCAACTGCACCTAACGATGCTGCCATCGCCAAACCCGTTGCTTGTTTCCAGAACCCTCGACGGAAAGGGACCACCTTATTGTCTTCAACTGATTCTGTAGTCGCATTGGGTGTAGATCCGCTATACACAGGCTCATCCACTAATGCAGCAGAAATCCGCTGCGTTAAATTATGCTGTGATGCTTGGGATAGGTTGAACCCTACCGTATCGTGCATCACATCGCTGGCTAATTGATAGCGGTGAAATTGCGCTTGCACTTTGGGATTGTGTGCTAACTGTTCTAACACCCAATCCAGATCTGCGCCCTGCAATTCGCCATCCACTAACGCTGATAAATATTCATTTTTATTCACTGACATTATTCCCTCCCTCCCATCACTGTTGTCACTTCTTTATCTATTGCTTCTCGTGCCCTAAAAATACGCGACCGTACTGTCCCGATTGGACAGCCCATTGTCAGCGCAATTTCTTCATAACTCATTCCTTCAAACTCTCTTAACCGAATCGCCGTTGCGGTCTCATCGGGTAAGGAATCTATTGCATCGTGAATCGATTGTTCTAATTCATCCCGCATTAAATTACTTTCCGGTGTTTCAAAATCTTTCAATTCAGGTGCATCAAATATTTGTACTGCATCGGATGCATCAACATCATGTAACGGTGCGCGTCTTGCCCGCGCCGTTAAATGATTTTTTGCGGTATTAATCGCAATGCGATATAACCAAGTATAAAATGCACTGTCTCCCCGAAAGTTCGGAATTGCGCGATATGCTTTAATAAATGCTTCTTGCGCAACATCAAGTGCTTCTACTGGATCGTGTACAAAGCCTGTGATTACATGCACGATGCGCTGCTGATATTTCATAATCAACACGTCGAATGCCTGTTTATCCCCTGCCTGTACACGTAGCACTAGCTCTTGATCCACGTTCTTCCTTTCCTCCAAACTACACCTTCCTGTTGGAGAAGTTATTTCTATTGCTAAGATTGACCATAATCATTTATTTTTGTTCCAAAAATGCTAAATTAGTTAAAAGTTTTTAAACGAGTTTACGATATTTATGGCAAATAAACGACATTTTGATGTGCTTATCTTAGGAAGTGGCCTTGCTGGACTCTCGCTTGCTTTGCATCTTGCTGACCATAAACAAGTCGCCGTGTTCTCTAAAGGAGCACTCTCTGAAGGTGCCTCACTCTATGCACAGGGTGGGATTTCGGTTGTACTTGATGCAGAGGATTCGTTGCAAGCACATGTGGATGATACGCTGCGTTCGGGTGCAGGATTATGTGATGAAGCCACCGTTCAATTTACGGTGAAACATGCACGAAAAAATGTGGAATGGTTAATTGAACAAGGCGTCTCATTTACCAAAGAAGGCACCACATCAGAGACCTATCACCTTACCAAAGAAGGCGGCCATAGCTATCGCCGTGTGATTCATGCTGATGATGCAACAGGACGCGAAGTGGAAACCACGCTGCTTTCCAAAGCACAAGCGCACCCCAATATCCAACTTTTCCCCTATCATCTTGCCATTGATCTTATCCAGCATGAGCAAGATGCAGAAAAGCAATGCATCGGTAGCTATATCCTTGATATTAAAAATGATACTATCCATACATTCACAGCCGCTACTACTGTGTTAGCAACCGGTGGTGCGGGTAAAGTCTATCTTTACACCAGCAATCCTGATGTCAGCACCGGTGATGGTATCTCCATGGGTTGGCGGGCGGGCTGTCGTGTTGCCAATATGGAGTTTATCCAATTCCACCCAACCTGCCTCTATCACCCTAAAGCCAAGTCATTCCTGATTAGTGAGGCGCTACGCGGTGAAGGCGCGATCTTAACGCTTGCTGATGGCAGTCGGTTTATGAAACGATTTGATCCCCAAGCCGAACTCGCGCCGCGTGATATTGTGGCACGTGCTATTGATCACGAAATGAAACGTTTGGGTGATGATTGTGTTTATCTTGATATCCGTCATAAAGGTGCTGATTTTATTAAACAGCATTTTCCCACCATCTACCGACGTTGCCTACAACTCGGCGTTGATATCACTCAAGAACCTATCCCAGTTGTCCCTGCTGCACACTACACTTGTGGTGGACTGGTGACAGATCTGACAGGGAAAACGGATATTCAGCAACTCTATGCTATCGGCGAAGTCGCTTGCACAGGACTACATGGTGCCAATCGCCTTGCCAGTAATTCCCTATTAGAATGCCTTGTCTTTGCGCGTTCTGCCGCTGATGATATTCTGCAACACTCCTCCACCAAAACGCTGCCGAATATCCCCGACTGGGATGCCAGCCGCGTTAAACCCGCCCAAGAAGCTATTGCCATCAGCCATAACTGGGATGAACTACGCCGCTTTATGTGGGATTATGTTGGTATTGTTAGGCGAACAGATCGACTGCGCCGCGCCCAACAGCGTCTCAAACTTATTCAACAAGAAATTGACAGCTATTATAGTCAGCATAATATTAATCGTGACTTGATTGAATTACGTAATCTTGCCAATGTTGCCGATCTTATTATCCGATCGGCCTTGCAACGACAAGAAAGTCGGGGCTTGCACTATACGCTTGATTATCCCAACACCGATACAGGCACAGCACAAGACACTATTCTGCATCGGTCGGATTAATCCCTCGCTGCCTTAGCAGTAGCCGTAACTGACGAAAAGCAGCCGGTTCAACGCTGCCTGCCAACAACAATACAGTTTCATGGCGCATCCACCACCGAGTTGGAAAGCGCTTCCGCAACCGCATGATTACCATGTCAGCCACAACGACACTGGATATTAACTGATAAGGCGATAATAGCTGCTTATCCGCATAACGCAATGTCCATATTTCCGCTGTATTATGATCGGCAGCTTGAAACGATACTTCCACCACCGCTAAGCGACTGTACCGCCACTGATATCGTCCCAGCTGATACCACAGGCTCAAGACTAGCAATATACTGCCACAGACGGCCCAAACATTAGGTAAATCTAGCTGCCAAAGTGTCCATGACATTAGCATATGTACGCTAAATATATATGCCAGAAGCCAGCGTGAGCGCCTGATGATTACAGTCAGCTTTTCTTCCTGCATTCTATTTTTACCTTTATTTTTTATCGCCCGCCCAGCATAATCACCGTACAATAAGCTTAATCATTAAATATACTATACCACTAGGCAAGTAATATGCACCCAGACTGGCAGCAGATCCTCAAACAGAATCCACCACAAGAAACGGCCACAATTCCATCGGAAGCCGCGCTCATGCCGCTTTCATCTTGGCGTGTGCTCTCTGTAGAAGGTGCGGATGCAGCCAGCCTACTACAAAACATCTGTACCAATGATGTCAATGCACTGGCAGTCGATCAGGCGCAGCTAAATAGCTTATGCAATCCCAAGGGTCGCGTGATCGCCATCTTCTGGTTGCTACGCCACACAGCGGGTTATCAGCTTATTTTGCCCCATTCTGTCAGTGATTTACTACTCAAACGGCTGACCATGTATAAATTAAGATCCGATGTAACGATGTCAGAAAACAATAAGCATTTTATCTTAGCGACTATTCATAACGCACTCGGCCATGACCATCAGCTTCAGCCTTTGCAAGGCATGCAAACAGATATTGGCTACTGCTTACGATTGCCCGGCGCTATTTCCCGCACACTCTGCCTCACTGAAATAACGCAGGCCACAATGCTTTCACAAAATCATCCCTGGGTAGATGAAATCAATTGGCAGCGTATCGATATTGAATCAGGCATCCCCTTCATTTTCAGTGAAACCATAGAAAAATTCACCCCTCAGCAAATTAATCTCGACTTGCTAGAGGCTGTCAGCTTCAATAAGGGCTGTTATCCAGGACAAGAAATTGTCGCGCGCTTACACTATCTCGGCTCACCCAATCGACGGCTATTTTCTGCCTCAGCAGCAACAGCACTACTGCCCGAAATTGGCAGCAAAATTCTATTAGAAAATAAATCAGCAGTGGGTCATATTGTGCAAACCCAACGGATTGAATCATCCGTGAAACTTTTACTGAGTATAAAGCTTTCGAGTAAAGATCAAGCCTTATTCTTATCGGACAATACTGAATTAACCGATCTTTCTTCACTGGTCTCTGAATGATCTGTGTCTGACCAACTAACCGTGGCCGACTGCACTGGTGGCGGTTGATACAACAATACCTTCAATCACTGCTGAGAACAAGATAAAAGCCAATATGAAAATTGGGTAAGAAATTTAGGTACCATTTAATTTAAGCCTACCTAATCTAAGTTGGACAATGGTAATATCCCCTCAAATTTATTCGTAAACTTTATTGGTCGGAACAACAGGATTCGAACCTGTGACCCCTTGCCCCCCAGGCAAGTGCGCTACCAGACTGCGCCATGCTCCGAATAATGTCAATTCGAATAAAATTAAGGTCAATCCAATAATTTACGCAATTTTTCAAGCTCACCCAACATACTGTCGCGTAACTTTTTGGCGCTTGCAGATGGCTGACCACTGGTTTTTTGTTGTGGCTCATTTTCCAGTTGCTGGCGCGCGCCACCAATAGTAAAACCTTGTTCATAGAGCAATCTTCTAATCTGTCTAATCAAATCGACATCTTGTCGTTGATAAAAACGTCGATTACCACGGCGCTTAACCGGTGCTAATTGCTTGAATTCTTGC
This sequence comes from Proteobacteria bacterium UBA652, assembly GCA_002299915.1. Lineage (GTDB taxonomy): Bacteria > Pseudomonadota > Gammaproteobacteria > Nitrosococcales > Methylophagaceae > UBA652. The sequence goes on from DBOG01000073.1 coordinate 28,439, forward strand.
TCCCAATAACGTAAAACATGCGGTTTCACATCACACAGTTCGCTCACCTCACCAATTGTGAAATAACGCTTGGCCGGAATATCTGGCAATTCGTTATTGTGGTTAGCTTCCAGCATGTTGATCTACTTTTTCCTTCAACTTCTGACCTGGACGAAAAGTCACCACGCGACGGGCACTAATTGGGATCTCTTCTTTTGTTTTAGGGTTACGACCTGGGCGTTCCGCTTTATCGCGCAACTCAAAATTACCGAACCCAGATAATTTAACTTGTTCGCCTCTTTCCAATGATTCCCGGATCTGCTCGAAAAACATTTCAACTACTTCTTTTGCTTCACGTTTATTGAAGCCCAACGCTGCAGATAATTGTTCAATAACATCGGCTTTTGTTAACGCCATGGATAACCCCTTACTTAATTTAGTCTCTGATGGTAGCACTTAATTGCGCTTCTAGGCAATTTATTATCTGTTGCATCAATGCATCCACTTCTTCATCCGTAAGCGTTCGTTCACTATTTTGCATAATAAATGACACTGCCATGCTCTTTTTCCCCTCAGTGACGCCGTCACCTGAATAGACATCAAATAACTGAATTTCTTTAAGAATATCTGACTCTAGAGTGTTTAAACAATTCGTAATCCGTGTTGCTGCAATATCTTCATCAACTAAGATGGCTAAATCACGGCGCAGTGCGGGGAAGCGGGACAGCGTCTCAAAAATGGGGAGTTTCGCAGCTAATACAGGTGCTAAATCCAATTCAAACACATATACCTGTTGACTTAAACCCAATACTTTTTCCAATTTTGGGTGGATAGCACCTAACCAACCAATCGCCTGTTCTTGATAGTAAATACGCGCAGATTGTCCTGGATGCAAAGCAGGATGGGTTTCTGCAATAAAACTAAAATCATTGGTATTGCCCACGGCTAATAATGCTTCCACATCAGCCTTAATATCAAAAAAATCAACCGCTTGTTGCGCAATATCCCACTGCTCTGGCGAACGACTACCACAAATAATGCCACCGATTTGGCGCTGTTGAGAGACATCCTCCACCGTGCCAGTAAAAATACGCCCCACTTCGAACAAGCGTACACGTGTATGTTGGCGATTTAAGTTATACGCTGCTACCTGCACTAGACCTGGCCATAACGAGGTACGCATCACTGATAAATCAGCTGAAATAGGGTTAGCTAATGCAATTTCTGTTTGCCCTTCTAGCGATAAATATTGTTGAAATTCAGGAGCCACAAAGCTATAAGTAATGGCTTCTTGGTAATCTCGGTCAACTAATAAATTCTGTAAGCGCTGCACGCTCACCGTTGCTTCCGAAATATCTGTTGATAATACGGTGCCTTGCGGACGGGTTTCTGGTAATTTGTCATAGTCATATAACCGCCCTAATTCTTCAATCAAATCGGCTTCTATAGCAAGATCAAAACGGAAGCTTGGTATGCTAACGTCCCAGCCGGCTTCTGCTTCTGTGACCCCCAGCCCTAGCCGCGTAAGATGCTCAACAACTTGTGGTCGTTCAATCGTGATGCCAAGCACACGCTTAATACGGGCTTCTCGCAACTGAATTATGGGCGCAACGGGCATACTTTCAGCTGTTTCTACTGCTTGGATAGATCCTGCTTTTCCACCGACAATTTCAAGCAGTAAACTGGTCGCACGCTCAATCGCAATTTTTGGTAATTCAGGATCAACACCGCGTTCAAAACGGTGTGATGAATCTGTATGCAAGCCATAAGCCCGCGCCCGACCTGCAATTGCGGTTGGTGCAAAAAAAGCAGCTTCTAACAATAAATCTTGTGTTTTATCCGTGACGCTGGTGGCTACGCCACCCATAATACCTGCTAACGCAATCGCATCACTCTTATCAGCAATCACCACACTATCATCATTCAGGCTTAATTCTTGGCTATCTAACAGGGTTAATGTCTCGCCCTGCGCTGCCATTCTTACAGTGATAGCCGTATCCAAAGTTGCCAAGTCAAAAGCATGCATCGGTTGACCGAATTCTAGCATCACATAATTCGTGACATCGACTACTGGACTCAGGCTACGAATACCACTACGACGTAATTTTTCCTGCATCCATAATGGTGTTTCTGCTTGCATATTGATGCCTTCAATCACCCTAGCCACGTAGCGTGGACAAGCAGCACCTGCAGTCACCTTAATTGGAAAATCACGCTCAGAGCTTACTTCATTTTGAATATGGGGAGGAGACGTAATATCTTGCCCTGTCAACACGCCTACTTCTCGCGCAATCCCAGCCACACCCAAACAATCACTACGGTTAGGCGTTAAATCAATATCAATGCTGACATCATTTAACGACAAATAATCTCGAATATCAGTGCCAATAGGGGCATCAGATGCTAATTCCATTAAGCCTTCTGCACTCTCTGCCAAACCAATTTCTTTAGCGCTGCACAACATGCCAAACGAAGCCACACCGCGTAATTTTGCTTCTTTAATCTTAAAGTCACCGGGTAATACTGCGCCGACAACGGCCACAGGTATTTTTAAATCTTGCCGTGCATTTGTAGCACCACATACGATTGATAATGCTTCACTGCCGCCCACATCAACCTGACATAACCGCAATTTATCTGCATCTGGGTGTGGTTCAATGGCTGTAATTTGCCCTACCACCACACCAGAAAAATCACCTGCCACAGGTTCAACAGCGTCAACCTCTAAGCCTGCTTGCGTCAGTTTAGCGACTAAGGTATCTGTATCAATATCAGGATTAACCCACTCGCGTAACCAATTTTCACTAATCTTCATCTAATTTTTATCTCAATTAAATTGGCGTAAAAAACGCAAGTCATTTTCAAAGAACAATCGGAGATCATTCACCCCATAACGCAACATGGCTAAGCGTTCAACCCCCATGCCAAATGCCAAGCCAAGATATTTTTCGCTATCAATATCAACATGTTCAAATACTTTTGGGTGCACCATGCCGCAGCCTAATACTTCCAACCAACCCGTATGACTACATACCCGACAGCCCTCACCCGTACACATCACACATTCAATATCTACTTCCGCAGAAGGCTCAGTGAACGGAAAATATGATGGGCGAAACCGCACATTTAAATCTTTTTCAAAAAAGGCTTTCAAGAAATCAGCCAAAATACCTTTCAAATCTGTAAAGCTGACATTTTCATCAATCATCAAACCTTCGACCTGATGGAACATGGGTGTGTGCGTCAGATCTGAATCACAGCGATAGACACGCCCCGGTGCAATAATCCGCAATGGCGGTGTCTGTTCTTCCATTACCCGCACTTGAACGGGCGACGTATGCGTGCGTAATAAGGTTTCTGCATTAAAATAGAAGGTATCGTGCATCGCGCGAGCTGGGTGATGCTCAGGAATATTCAAGGCAGTGAAGTTATGCGTTGCATCCTCAATTTCAGGGCCTTCAGCCACTTGGAAACCAATCTGGCGGAAATATTGTTCAATCCGCTGTAATGTTCGAGTAACAGGGTGCAAACCACCAATCTGTTCACCGCGACCAGGCAAAGTCACATCAACCGTCTCAGCGGCTAACGCCGCATTCATTGCTGCTTCTGCTAACACTATTTGTCGTGCTTCAATTAAGCCCACTACTTCTTGCTTCGCCAAGTTAACTGATTTCCCAATTACCGGACGCTGCTCAACACTCACATCACCTAACTGCTTCAAATAGGCTGTTACTTTACCTTTTTTACCTAAATATTCCACACGAACCGTATCCAATTCGGCCACACTTCGTGCCGCTGAAATTGCCGTTTTAGCGATCTCTACGATTTCATTCAATACCTGTAACTGTGAATCCAGTTCGGCCATACTTAACCCACCACCTTAATTCTTCAAAAAAAAGGGCCGCACATGGCAGCCCTTCCCTAATATTGTTCTTAAAAACAATTATTTTAAAGCTGCTTTAGCCTGCTCAGCGATGGCTGCAAATGCATTTGAATCATGCACCGCAAGATCCGCTAACACTTTACGATCAATCTCAATTTCTGCTTTTTTCAAGCCATCAATTAAACGACTATAACTCATTTCACACTCACGTGCAGCCGCATTGATTCTAGCGATCCATAAGGCACGGAAAACACGTTTTTTCTGACGACGATCGCGATAAGCATATTGCCCCGCTTTCGTCACCGCTTGAACGGCTACCCGATAAACATTTTTACGACGACCTGAATAGCCTTTGGCTTGGTCGATAACTTTTTTGTGTCGCGCATGCGCTTGGACACCACGTTTTACTCTTGGCATATCATTTCTCCTTTAAAGATTAGGCAACATTTTACGAACAGAACGATGATCTGCTTTACAAATCATCATCGGTGAGCGTAAATGGCGTTTCCGCTTTGTGCTCTTCTTAGTCAGGATATGACTGGTAAACGCTTGTGCGCGTTTGAATTTGCCGCTACCTGTACGCTTAAAGCGTTTGGCTGCGCCACTATGATTCTTAATTTTTGGCATATGAACTCCGCATTCATGTTACTGGGCAATATATTCACCCAAAGTTAATTAAATTTTAAACATCTACTTTTTACTCGGCGCCAAAACCATAATCATCTGCCGACCTTCTTTTTTCGGGTGCGATTCAATAACTGACAATTCTTTCAGATCTTCCGCAACGCGTTTAAGCAATTGCAATCCTAAGTCTTGATGCGCCATCTCACGCCCGCGAAAACGCAGACTCACTTTAGTTTTATTACCTTCTTCGAGGAAACGTGTCAGGTTGCGTAGTTTTACCTGATAATCAGCCTCTTCAGTCCCTGGTCGGAATTTTATTTCCTTTACTTGTATTTGCTTTTGCTTCTTCTTCGCGAGGTTCTTTTGCTTATTCGCCTCAAACAAATACTTGCCGTAGTCCATGATACGACACACTGGTGGAGATGCCTGTGGAGAAATCTCTACCAAATCCAAATCTGCTTCTTCCGCTTTTGCTAAGGCTTCTTTCAATGGAACAACACCTAATTGCGCGCCGTCCACATCATTCAACCTTACTTCTCTAGCTGTGATGTCACCATTCAGCCGTTTATCATCTTTAGCGATCTTGTTAACCCTCTAAAACAATTCGGCCGCGACCAGCAACGTCTTTTTCCAACAAGATAACGAATTCTTCTAGTGTCATTACACCTAAGTCTTCGCCCTTACGGGTACGTACTGCCACGGCATTATTTTGCGCTTCGCGTTCACCCACAACAATTAAGTATGGCACTCGGCGCAATGTATGTTCGCGTATTTTAAAGCCTATCTTCTCATTTCTCAAGTCTAAATCGACTTTAATATCCTGCTTAAGTAATGCAGCCGTAATTGATTTAACGTAATCTGACTGATTCTGCGAGATCCCCATCACCACCACTTGTTGTGGTGCTAACCAGGTTGGAAAGGCACCTGCATACTCCTCAATTAGGATCCCAATAAAGCGCTCTAGCGATCCTAAAATAGCCCGGTGCAACATTACCGGCACCTGCTTATTGCCTTCATCATCAATATAGGTAGCATCCAATCTGCCTGGCATAGAGAAATCGACTTGGATCGTGCCACACTGCCATACGCGCCCTAAACTATCCTTCAATGAAAACTCAATTTTAGGGCCATAAAACGCCCCTTCCCCAGGCTGTAAGTCCCAGTCTAATTCTTTTACCTTTAAGGCTTGCTCAAGCGATGCTTCCGCCTTATCCCATACCTCATCTGAACCTACTCTATTTTCAGGGCGCGTCGATAATTTAATGATAATTTCATTAAATCCGAAGTCTGCATACACAGTTTGTAGTAGCTCAATAAAAGTACCCACTTCAGATTGAATTTGATCTTCCGTACAGAAGATATGCGCATCATCTTGGGTAAAACTGCGCAAACGCATTAAACCATGCAAGGTGCCGGATGGTTCATTTCGATGGCAAGAGCCAAATTCTGCCATCCGCAGTGGCAAATCACGATAACTTTTCAACCCTTGATTAAAAATCTGAACATGGCAAGGGCAATTCATCGGTTTAATCGCATAATCCCGATGCTCCGAATGAGTGCTGAAAATCATATCGCCAAATTTATCCCAATGGCCTGATTTTTCCCATAAACTCCGATCGACCACCTGTGGTGTGCGCACTTCTTGATAATCATTATCTCGTAATACATCGCGAATATAATTTTCTACGGTACGGAATATTTTCCAACCATGGTCATGCCAGAAGATCATGCCAGAGGCTTCTTCTTGCAAATGGAATAAGCCTAAGGTTTTACCAATTTTTCGATGATCCCGTTTTTCTGCTTCTTCCAACTGGAATAAATATGCTTTTAATGCCTTTTTATCCGGCCAAGCGGTGCCATAAATACGTTGTAACATCTCATTATTGGCATCCCCACGCCAATAAGCACCCGCCAATTTCGTTAACTTAAATGCCTTACAAAATGACATATTAGGCAAATGGGGTCCACGGCACATATCAATATATTCTTGATGATGATACAAACCAACTTCACTGATGCTCTCATCCATATCATCTAGCAAACGCACTTTATAGGTTTCGCCGCGTGATTCAAATAAAGCACGTGCTTCTGCCTTGGGAGTCATTTTTTTAATAACGTCATAGCTGGTTTTAGCGAGTTCAGTCATTCGTTTCTGGATTGACTCTAAATCCTCGGGTGTAAACCGGTGCTCGCTTTCAACATCGTAATAAAAGCCATGTTCTATCACAGGCCCAATCACCATTTTGGTATCAGGGAATAGTTGCTTTATTGCATGGCCTAATAAATGCGCTGTTGAGTGACGAATAATCTCTACACCTTCATCATCTCGCGCGGTAATGATGGCGATATCCGCATCTTGATCAACAATATGACACGCATCGACCAACTGTTCATTCATCCTGCCCGCGATTGTTGCACGCGCTAAACCTTCGCCAATATCGGCGGCAATCTCTAAAACGGAAAGCGGCGCATCAAACTCGCGTTGACTGCCATCTGGGAGTGTAATTGAAATCATAATTTTATCCTGGTAATGACTAATACAAAAAGCCTGAAAACCAAAAAAGCACCCTGTTCGGTGCTTTAATTAAAAATAGCACGCTCGTCCTGCCGTGCAAAGCCATATGGCGCGCACTATACACTAAATAGCGATTTAGTCAAAAACGGGGCGGCTTTAACATTCTGTATAAATACACTATAGTGGGTGCTGTTGGGTAGCGTTACATGCCCAACTATATTTCAGATAAACCAACATTTTTTATAATAAAAAGGAAAAATCATGCTGTTATCTAAAAAATTAGCGGCCGAATTTATCGGCACCTTCTGGCTTGTACTCGGTGGTTGTGGGAGTGCCGTACTTGCTGCCCAGTTTGGCGATACCAATCTGGGCATTGGCTTTGTCGGCGTATCACTCGCCTTCGGTTTAACCGTGCTCACTATGGCCTATGCGATTGGTCATATTTCAGGTTGTCATCTTAATCCTGCTGTATCGGTTGGTCTCTGGATGGGTGGCCGTTTTTCACCATCTGAATTAGTGCCATATATCATTGCCCAAGTCGCGGGGGGGATTGCAGGCGCTGCCGTGTTATATCTTATTGCCAGTGGCCAAGCAGGATTTGTTGCCGGTGGCTTCGCTTCTAATGGCTTTGGTGAGTTATCGCCAGGGGGTTATAGTATGGTAGCCGTCCTTATCGCAGAAGTAGTGATGACAGCGATGTTCTTATTTATTATCCTAGGGGCCACTGATTCTCGTGCGCCAGCAGGTTTTGCGCCGATTGCGATTGGCCTTGGCTTAACGCTGATCCACTTAATTACAATCCCTGTCAGCAATACTTCAGTTAATCCCGCACGAAGCACTGCAGCGGCATTATTTGCTGATACCGCAGCCGTGCCACAGCTTTGGTTATTCTGGGTTGCCCCAATTATTGGTGCTGCGATTGCTGGTGTTATTTACAAGTGGTTTGAAGCCAACTAACCCAAGTCATATTTTTCGCCATGATGGCGTTAAAAAGATGACTTGGGTTCTTCTTTGAAGAGCAATCACAAAAAAAGCCCAGTATCGTTTCTGATACTGGGCTTTTGTATTTTGGCTCCTCAACCTGGACTCGAACCAGGGACCTGCGGATTAACAGTCCGATGCTCTACCAACTGAGCTATTGAGGAACAGTGAAGCGCGTATGATAGAGAGTTGCTGTAGCTTGGTCAAGATTTATCTTAAATTATTCCAAATATCTACCTACAAAAAATTACCCTACAAATTTTCTAATCCGCTCTATTGCAGTTTCCAAGTTTTCATCACTGGTGGCAATCGAGAATCGGACATGATCTCTCAGACCAAAAGCGGCGCCAGGCACTAACGCCACACCTGTTTCCACTAATAATTTCTCAGCAAAATCTAAATCGCCATTAATACCCTCCATTGCATCAATCGCCTTGCGGATATTCGGAAACACATAAAAGGTGCCGTCTGTTTCTATTGCTGAAAAGCCGGGTACTTTATTCACTTCGCGCACCAGATAATCATGGCGGCGTTTAAATGCGACCATCATTTCATCAATACAGGCTTTACCACCTTTCAACGCCGCCACTGCCGCCACTTGCGCGATAGAGCAAGGATTGGAGGTGCTCTGGGATTGCACTTTTTTCATCGCGGCGATCAAATCTGCAGGGCCTCCAGCATAACCAATCCGCCAGCCGGTCATCGAATAGGCTTTTGACACCCCATTTAATACAATCGTCCGGTCAACTAAATCAGGGCAGGCCATCACGATATTATAAAAGCCTTCGTCGCGGCCCCAATAAATATGTTCATACATATCATCGGTTGCGATCATCACTTTAGGGTGCTCGCGCAACACCTCGCCCAAGGCTTCTAATTCTGCTTTGCTATAGGTCATCCCTGTTGGATTAGACGGGCTGTTGATCACAAATAAACGAGTCTTATCGGTTATCGCCGCGGCAAGCTGTTTCGGTGTGATTTTAAATTGATTTTCTTGATTGCCTTCCACGATCACTGGCTCGCCTTCTGCCAGCAACACCATATCCGGATAAGATACCCAATAAGGTGCGGGAATAATCACTTCATCGCCGGCATTCAGCAAGGCTTGAGTCAGATTAAAAAAGCTTTGTTTACCGCCGACGGAGACTAAAATCTGATTCAATTCGTAGTTCAGGCCATTATCAGCTGAAAATTTGTCTATAATGGCTTGTTTGAGTTCGAGGATACCATCCACTGCGGTATATTTAGTGAAACCTTCTTCAATGGCTTTGATGCCTGCTTGTTTAATATGGTCAGGGGTATCAAAGTCAGGTTCGCCCACGCCGAGGTTCACCACGCTTTTCCCCGCCGCCTTCAGTTCGCCTGCGCGCGCGCTGATAGCAAGGGTTGGAGAGGGTTTTATACGTTGCACGCGGTGTGAAAGTTTAATATCCAAGTGAGCTCCTTTAAGCCTGTCATGGCCTTTGTATTAGTTAGGGTAAGTATAGCCTAAATGAATAAGAAATTAGAATTAGTCAGCGAGTTTTCGCCCGCTGGTGATCAGCCTGGCGCAATTCAAGCCTTAATAGAGGGGCTAGAAAATGGGGAAATGTGGCAGACACTATTGGGGGTAACTGGCTCCGGAAAAACATTTACTGTCGCTAATGTCGCGCAGGCTTTACAGCGGCCAATGATGATTCTTGCGCCCAATAAAACGCTCGCTGCACAGCTTTATGGTGAAATGAAAGAGTTTTTCCCCAATAATGCGGTGGAATATTTCGTTTCTTATTATGATTATTATCAGCCCGAAGCCTATGTCCCTTCCTCTGACACTTTCATTGATAAAGATGCATCGGTCAATGATCAAATAGAGCAAATGCGCCTCTCCGCCACTAAAGCGTTACTTGAACGCTCTGATGCCATCATCATCTCCAGCGTCTCGTGTATTTATGGTTTAGGTGACAAAGATTCTTACCTGGAAATGGTATTGCATCTGAGCCAAGGCGAGATGATTGGTCAGCGTGATATTTTGCGACGGCTGACTGATCTGCAATATAAGCGAAATGATGTTGAGTTGCATCGTGGTACGTATCGTGTTCGCGGTGAAGTAATTGACATCTTCCCTGCCGACTCTGAGCGTGATGCCGTGCGGGTAGAATTGTTTGATAATGAAGTCGAACAAATGAGCTACTTTGACCCACTGACAGGCGAAGTGCTACAACGCGTTCCTCGCCTGACTATTTATCCTAAAACCCATTATGTCACCCCGCGCGATCAATTATTAGATGCCATTGAAGCGATTAAGATTGAGCTGAAAGAACAGCTTGCAGTTTTCCGCAAAGAAGATAAATTGGTTGAAGCACAACGGCTTGAACAACGCACCCGCTTTGATCTCGAAATGATGTTGGAGCTGGGCTATTGTAATGGTATCGAAAACTATTCCCGCCATCTGTCTGGTCGCAGTGCTGGCGAAGCACCGCCTACTTTATTTGATTATTTGCCTGATAATGCGCTACTGATTTTAGATGAAAGCCATGTGATGGTGCCACAAATTAGCGCCATGTATAAAGGAGACCGTTCGCGTAAAACCACCTTGGTTAATTATGGTTTTCGGCTGCCTTCTGCGCTGGACAATCGCCCACTCATGTTTGAAGAATGGGAAAAACTGGCGCCGCAAACGATTTTTGTTTCCGCCACCCCCGCTGATTATGAAAAAGAACATTCAGGCGCCATTATTGAGCAAGTAGTGCGCCCCACGGGCTTAGTGGACCCCGAAGTGGAAATACGCCCGGTTACCAGCCAAGTGGATGATCTGCTGTCTGAAATTACCTTACGTACAGCTGTTGAAGAACGCGTACTTGTCACCACGCTCACCAAGCGTATGTCTGAAGACCTCACTGATTATCTCACCGAGCATAATGTTAAAGTCCGCTATCTACATTCTGATATTGATACCGTTGAACGGATGGAAATTTTGCGTGATCTGCGATTGGGGGTATTTGATGTGCTGGTCGGTATTAACTTGCTGAGAGAAGGCCTCGACATTCCTGAAGTCTCGCTGGTGGCGATTCTCGATGCTGATAAGGAAGGTTTTTTACGGTCTGATCGGTCGCTTATTCAAACCATTGGGCGGGCGGCCCGCAATATTAATGGTAAAGCCATTCTATATGCCGACAAAATAACGGGTTCTATACGCCGCGCGATTGATGAAACCGATCGCAGACGTGAAAAGCAATTTGCACATAATAAAACGCATAATATTACCCCCAAAACCATCAAAAAAGCCATCCGCGATATGATGGACGGCGTGCATGGGTATAGTGCCAATGCCAAAAAAGAAATGGCCAAAATCGCAGAAGAAAAAGCAGAATACGAAGCGCTCACGCCACAGCAATTTTCCCGGCGGATCAAACAAATGGAACAAGCCATGTATAAACACGCCCAAAATCTGGAATTTGAAGAAGCCAGTAAAGTGCGTGATGAGATTGCAAGAATACGAGAGCTCGCCCTCACTTAACCGTTCATCCTGAGGCACGCGAAGGCTGGATGCTTTATCCCTTGTAAAAAAACCACTATCCCGTATAATTGCACGCTCAGTAGGCGCGTAGCTCAGTTGGTTAGAGCACCACCTTGACATGGTGGGGGTCGGTGGTTCGAATCCACTC
>DBOG01000075.1 GCA_002299915.1 Proteobacteria bacterium UBA652
TCGTAAAACAGACTGACAAAATATAGTTGCAAACGATAACAACTACTCTCTAGCAGCCTAGGCTTGCTAGCCCCTGATTGAAGCCGTGCTTATGCGTTCAGTTCTCAGGGGTCGAATCTCATAAGACAAGCTTGAGGTATGCTTGATGCCGATAGACTGAAATCTTTTCAAGATCGCTATGTGTTTTCCCTGTTTGTCGGGTAGCTGATAGTTAAAATAATAGACAAAATAAACATGTAGATCCGAAAGCGGAGGATTTGCGGACGCGGGTTCGATTCCCGCCATCTCCACCAATACAAAGGCCACCCAACAGGGTGGCTTTTTTATTGGGGGTTGTGGCAGGATGAGACCCCGCAACTCGGGTTCACAAAATGGCAGGGATAGCCATTTTGAACGCCCGCTAGGGCGACCCCGGAGGGGTGAGGTGCAGGAGCACCGAATAATTCCCGCCATCTCCACCAAACAAAAAAACCACCTTCGGGTGGTTTTTTTGTTTGTAGATATCGGCGTTGAATCTAACCCGCCCCGGGTTCACAAAATTGTCAGGAACAATTTTGGTCATCCGATAGGATGAGCCGAAGGCCGAAGCTCAGGGATGAGCTGAGCAATTCCCGCCACAAACGTTAAAGTTAAAATTGTCCAACAAGTCCGTCGGGTGATTATTTTGAACGCCTGACAGGGCGGCTCCGAAGGGGTGAGGCACACGAAGGGGTTTTGTGCCCATCCCCTCGAAATGAACCTTAGCTGTAGAAGAATAATAAAGATTACTGAACAAAAAAGTACTTTTATTTGTTCTGGGGAATTTTATTGGTTTTTCTTAACAATATTTTAATGTTCACTTTGTGCTAAGCGGAAGTTGGAGGTGATAGGGTAATCCCCCCTAAAAATAAGTGACCAGATAAGTAGAATTTTCTATAAACTAAAAATAGAGGTTCTACAATGAGAAAATCAAGATATACAGACAGCCAGATCCTAGCGATCTTAAAACAATCTGATACGGGCGTACCCGTATCAGAGTTATGCCGAGAGCACGGGATGAGCAGCGCAACATTTTATAAATAGCGCTCCAAGTTTGGTGGCATGGATGCCTCGATGATGAAGCGATTAAAAGAACTTGAAGCTGAAAATAAGCGTCTTAAGAAGATGTACGCAGAGGCCAAACTTGGCCAAGACATTCTCAAGGAAGCGATGGCAAAAAAGTGGTACGGCCATCTGCTCGTCGCAAGATGGCTATAGCCGTAATAAAGTCAAACCCCATTGGGATTAGATTTGTGTGCCAGCTCTTTTCGATTAGTGAAACATGTTATCGCTATACACCTAAGCTGTCTTCTAAGAATGATAAAATTGCGGACTGGCTGGTTCGTTTAACCCATAATCAAAAGAGCTGGGGGTTTGGTCTTTGTTTTTTTTATTTACGCAATGTTAAAGGCTATGGCTGGAACCATAAGCGTGTGTATCGTATTTACCGTGAGCTATCGCTCAACCTGAGAATTAAGCCAAAGAAACGCATCAAACGGGAGAAGCCAACACCCTTGGTTGTACCAGAACAAATCAACCAATGCTGGTCAATGGATTTTATGCATCACAAATTAACGGATGGCAGAGCTTTTCGTCTCTTGAATGTGATCGACGATCATAACCCGGAAGGATTGGCTATCGAGGTTGATTTCTCACTACCTGCAACTCGCGTCATTCGCACATTAGAACAGATTATTGAGTGGCGCGGTCAACCAAAATCTATTCGCTGTGATAATGGACCTGAATATATAAGTAAGACACTTATTGACTGGACTATTAAGCATCGTATTACTTTGTTATATATTCAGCCAGGCAACCCGCAACAGAATGCCTATATTGAACGATATAACCGAACCGTACGATACGACTGGCTAGAACAATATCTCTGGACAGAAATCGGTGAAGTGCAAGATTATGCAACCAAATGGTTATGGACGTATAATCATGGACGACCAAATATGGCATTGGGCGGAATAACGCCCATGCAAAAATTAGCCTTGGTGGCTTAGCTTTCTACTTTGATAGTCACTTATAAATGGGAGGATTACCGGTCCAAATACGAATAAATTTCTGCTTGCAATGATACGCAAAATAAAAATGAATATTATGCTTTGCTTTAGACATGTCAACGAGGCACAAACCTAGATCTGACTGAGTGGATTATTTGGTTTTTGCAACAGATCACATCGGCGGCAAAAACTAGCATGAAACGGCTAGACAAAATACGCTTAACAACAGTTTTCTGGGATAAAAATAGAGACATTATTTTTAATACGCGCCAAACAAAACTAATCAGTCGCTTGCTTGAGACAGATGATTTTGAACAAGGCATTGCTCGCGGAAAATATAAAAGCTTCGCTCATACGACAGATATTGCTGCGGCACGTGATTTAAAAGATTTGGTGGATAAGCATGTTTTGATGCCTGTAGGAGAGGGATGCTCGCGAAAATATAAGCTAAATGGGGTTGGTGAATAATTATTTTCGATTAACAGGAAAGGCATTTATTTTCAGAATACAAAAAGGCCTCTTTCGGATGGGTTTTGTGTGTTCATTCTGACTGAATATATGAAATGAGATGAATGCTAAAACACCAGCCAGCCTCCAACTGCCTGCAAGGGGGCGAGATTATCCGTTGCATTAACCCATGCAGCGATTGCGGTGCTGTTTTTCGCGAGTGGGCTGGTGGGTAGGTCTGCGGTGTTTACTTTAAAGCCTGTATCCGTTGCTTGCATGTTGATGGTGCGGTAAGCGAGGACGACGAAGTTATGATTGAAATTCTTGCCGCCATTTTCCCCTGCGGTGACTTCTGATGATTGATCAAATCCGAGCAGGGCAATATTGAGGGTTAGGGATTGCTGGAGTGTGTTCTTTGTGGCATAGCTTGCGCTAACGCTTGTTTGGTCTATATTGATAGCGAGTTGACCTGCTATGGTTTTATCACGCTTAGGCGCACGCGTGCGCGACCATCCGCGCCATTCTTTGCCATTGAGCAACATGCCCGGCGTGTAAACAGAACGGATATTCCCTTGGTCGGCATAAAGCCGTTGCCGCTGGCTATAGGCTTTATTGGCGAAAGGATCTTGCCAGCCAATATAATCCCAGTAGTCTACATGGAAGGCGAGCGGGATAAATTCTGACCAGAGCGCATTGTTATCTCGCAGCGCATTTACCCAGCGTTCTGCGGGTGGGCAACTGCTGCACCCTTCAGAAGTATAAAGTTCAACCAAGTTGACCCGCTGCTCTGAGCTGGTGAATGTTTGGGCGTTTGCCGCGTTGCTTAGGATGGCAAGCGAGGTGATGGTGAGTAGGCGGGTTAGTGTGTTGTGTAATTGCATAATGATCTCCTGTAGATAAGGTAGACGCATTGCTGGGGAGATTGTTACGTGTGAGTTGTTCAGGACATTAGCCCCATCTGGCATGAAAGCGACAAAACAGACAGGCAATAAAAAAGGACAGCACCGATCCCGCACTGTCCTTTTACATGTTCTGAATGGTGGCTATGGGTGGATTCGAACCACCGACCCCATCATTATGAGTGATGTGCTCTAACCAGCTGAGCTACATAGCCATCAGATCAAGCGGGGAATTCTACGGGTAGGGGGCGAAAACTGCAACTAATAATTTGATTAGTCGGTATGATAATCGTTTTTAGTATATATATGGCGAGGGTGTTTGTGGCACAAGCGAGTGAATTTAATGTGGGCTTATTTGATTTCTTAGATAACTCGCCAACCCCATTTCATGCTGTGGCATCAATGATTGCGTTGCTAGATGCGGCTGGCTTTAAGGCGTTGGATGAGAGTGATGCCTGGGGAGAACTTGCTGCGGGCCGCTATTATGTGAGGCGAAATGATTCATCAATCGTGGTGTTAGATTTGTCGGCGGGCGACTTGGTTGAGCATGGCTTGCGCATGGTGGGAGCGCATACCGATAGCCCTTGTTTGCAGGTGAAGCCGCAGCCTGAAAAGGTGAGCCAGTCGATTTGGCAACTGGGTGTTGAGGTATATGGTGGGGTATTATTGAATCCGTGGTTTGATCGGGATTTGTCATTGGCTGGGCGTGTGAGTTATGTTGATTCAGATGGCATTATTCGACATGCATTGGTCGATTTTAAACGGCCAATCGCGGTGATTTCGAGTTTGGCGATTCATCTTAACCGCGAGGCAAATAAGGGCTATAAAATCAATCCACAAACAGAATTGCCGCCTATTTTAATGCAGGCACTGGGAAAGGATGAAACCACTATTCGGGATTTATTAGCGACAGAGATAGCGGATAGTGATGTTGCTCACGTGTTAGATTATGAATTGAGTTTTTATGATTGTCAGCCTGCGGCAACCGTGGGTTTGAAAGGCGAATTCATCGCGAGCGCGCGGTTGGATAATTTACTGGGTTGTTATATTGGTCTGAAGGCGTTATTAGAGGCAGATAAGGCTTTGCCAAGTGTGTTGGTGTGCACGGATCATGAAGAGGTAGGTAGCCAGTCGGCAGTAGGGGCGCAGAGTACCTTTTTAAGTGATGTATTGCAGCGGCTATGTTCTTCATCTGAAGATTATCGGCGAATGATGGCGCGGTCGATGATGGTGTCGACAGATAATGCGCATGCGATACACCCGAACTATGCAGATAAACATGATGCTGAGCATGGGCCGAAGATGAATGCGGGCCCCGTGATTAAGAAGAATGCAAACCAGCGCTATGCGACCAATAGCGAGACCAGTGCTATATTTCGTCAGCTTTGCGATGAGGTTAATGTGCCAGTGCAAGATTTTGTGGTGCGGAGCGATATGGGCTGTGGCAGTACGATTGGGCCAATTATGGCAAGTATGCTGGGCGTTAAAACGGTGGATATCGGTGTGCCGACATTGGCGATGCATTCGATTCGGGAGTTGGCAGGGCGCGATGATGCGCGTATGCTGGCGCGCGTGTTAACTGAATTTTATCAAGTGTAATCACATAAGGTTGGGTGTTTTACTTTGAGTATAGGGGAGAGATGCTGAGAAAATATTTAGTATTGTTTTTGGCTTTGTTGGGCTTTAGTGTGTCGAGTCAGGCGGTGTTGGTAGATCTTGGTAACGGTCTTGTGAATGATACGGCACAAAATATAACCTGGTTGAAAGACACCAATGTGTTTAGAACATTGTGCGAGGCGAGTGATCCTATTGCAACAGAATTTGAAGGGCCAGATCCTAGGGACTCTTTCAGTAGCTGCTCTGGCTCAATGGTGTGGGAGAATGCGGAAGCTTGGATCGCGAGATTGAATGAACATAGCTATTTAGGTTATAACGATTGGCGCCAGCCGATTACCCCACAGCCTGATTTAACGTGTGAGACCACTTTTTCAGGAGGGGGGAATGGCGGTTATAACTGTCGAGGCAGTGAACTGGGACATTTATTTAATGCACAGCCGCCCGCAGGATTGGGAAATCCAAATAACCTGGGCAGTGGGATCGGGATTGATGGGTCAATAGGTACGCCGGCGACAGATTGTCGTAGACCGCCCCTATTCTGTTTTACTGAAACGGGCCCTTTTATTAGTCGTCCGGAAATGGAGTTTGGATATTGGTCAGGTACATCTGCATCCACATCTTCGGCATGGGTATTCCATACATTTGAGGGTCGCCAGCAACGTAAATTCAAAGGCGATTCAAATCCTACTGTGTGGCCTGTACGGACGGGGTTGATTAATGTGTTAGCAGGCGATGTAAATGGTGATGGAGAAATTAGTATTGGAGATGTGATTTCTGTTATCAATGCAGTATTAAATCCGAACGGTTTTGAGAATACAGATTGTAATAATGACGGTGTCCTAGATATTGGTGATGTGATTTGTACGATTAACCTTATATTAGGTTGATTTTTAAATGGTTTTATAGTTGAATTGAATTTTATTTATTAAACAAGGAATAGCAGAATGGCTGAAACAGTAGAAGAACTAACGGTTGAATATAAAGAAGGCGACGATATTACGGTTAAGGAATTGGATAAAATTGTATTGACCAAAGGCGCGTGGGCGACCTTGATTTATCGTTATCAAGATTTAGATCGTAAAACAGGCGAGTTTGGCGCTGATAAATATACGATTCGTCGATATCAGAAGCGCAATGGGGAATATGGCCAGAAGTCTAAATTTAATATTTCTAGCAAGGATCAGGCTGAGAAGATTATTAATGCGTTGAATTCTTGGATTAAATAAGTTTGGAAAACCCAGTCACTTTGACTGTTACGGTGGTGTGTAGAATCGACAATGCCTTGGTGTATGGGATCACGTTGGGAGCTGGACCCCTCCACTACGGTCGGGATGACATGTGGGGTGGTAAGGTCGGGATGATGGGTTTATTTTTTAGGATAAAGGCTTTGTGAATAAAAGTGTAATCACTAATGTGTTGGCTGCGGCTTGTGTCGGCGTGGGGTTGAGCTTGGCTTCACCTTGGCGTGAGCCTGTGCTGTCTATGGGCTTATTTGCCCTGGCGGGTGCGGTGACCAATTGGTTGGCTGTGCATATGTTGTTTGAGAAAGTGCCTGGCTTATATGGTTCAGGCGTTATTTCTGCTCGGTTTGAGGAGTTTAAGCAGGGTATTTATGCCTTGGTGATGGAGCAATTTTTCAGCGAGGAAAATCTGGCGCGGTTTTTAGATGAGATGGTGGCGGATGATCCCACGCATGCTTTGGATTTAAGCGATGTTATTGAGGATGTAGATTTAAGCCCTGCATTTGATGCCTTATTGGGGGCGGTGAAGGAGTCTTCTTTTGGCAGTATGCTGGGGATGATTGGTGGCGAGAAGGTGTTAATTCCGTTGAAGGAACCGTTCTTAAGTAAGCTACAAGCATCTATGGTTGAGATTGCCCATAGCGATCAATTTCAAGATAGCTTGAAACAAAAAATGGCGAAGACGAGTAGTAGCATCGAAGTGCATCAGCAGATTGAGGGCGTGGTGCAAGCACGATTGGAAGAGCTGACAGCGCCGATGGTGAAGGATATTATCCAGACGATGATTCGTGAGCATCTGGGTTGGTTGGTAGTGTGGGGTGGTGTGTTTGGTGGTTTGATTGGCTTAGCGGCTAGCCAGTTAGATTGGATGATAACGCTGATCAGTAACTTGTAAATTGTTTAATGATGTCATCGGTTGCTGATTCGGGCAGGTGTATGTGGACTTGGACATCGTTAGCAAACTGCTGGTCGATTATCTTGCCATTGCATTTCTTTAATTGATATTCGAGATGTTGAAGTTGATTATATTCTATTGTTAGTTTGAGCGTTTTCATAGGAACATATTCAATGGGATTGCTTGCTTCATAGGCTTGTTTAGCGGCAGCACCATAGGCGCGGGCGAGGCCACCTGTGCCAAGTTTAACGCCGCCAAAGTAGCGGATAACACCGATAACGGTATTGATAAGCCCAGCGCCTTCGATCACTTGCAATATCGGTCTGCCTGCTGTGCCAGAGGGTTCGCCTGCATCGAAGCTACGGGTAATGAGCGCACCATTTTCTTGTTTTATTTGCCAGGCGAAGGCAAGATGATTAGCTTGCGTGTGTTGACTGGCGAGTTGTTGGAGTTGACGAATGGCATCTTGCTCATTTTCACAGGGCATGATGCGGCCAATAAACCGAGATTTTTTGATATTATATTCTGCTTCGGCAGCCTTGGGAATCGTAAATTGTGCCATGGATGAAATTATACCAAGCTAAGCAGGTCAGACTGATATAATAGCGTTTTAAAGTGAAAGGTGAGAAATGTATTTGAATCTTCTCACCCAAGCCTCTCCAGCAAGAGAGGGCTGTAGTTTGTATCTGTTGTTAATATTATAAAGAGGAATAGGAAATGAAACAATTTTTAGTGAGTATGGCAATGGTATTTGGTTTGATTCTGCAAGGCTGTAATGCGGGCGAGAAGGTGGCGACAGTATCACCACAGGATGCGGCGAATTGGGCGAGGAGTGAGCAAGTGGTGATTGTGGATGTGCGTGAACAAGATGAATGGGATGCAGGGCATATTGAAGGGGCGATTTTTATTCCGTTAGGTCAGTTAGAACAACGAATTGGTGAGTTGGATGCCTATAAAGGCCAGAAAATAGTGTTGCAGTGTCGTAGTGGACGGCGTTCAGCATCAGCAACCGCACTGTTGACAAACTCAGGATTTGAGCAAGCGCATAATATGAAGGGCGGTATTCTCGCGTGGGATAAAGCTGGATTACCCACCGTTAAATAAGGAAAGACGTTAGCGTGGCAGAAACGGAGTTTGCATTAGGTCAGCGGTGGGTTAGTAATTCAGAAGCCGAACTAGGTTTGGGCTTAGTGAAGGCGTGTGGCGGACGGCAGGTGGTGATGTTTTTCCCTGCGGCGGGAGAAGAACGGACCTATGCGGTGAATATCGCACCACTGACTCGGATGGAGTATGCCATTGGTGATGACGTTAACACGACAGATGATGTGTCGTTTACCATCACCGAGAAGCATGAAGTTAATGCTTGTTTTGTATATCAAGGGACTGACGAGGCAGGGGAAGAAGTAAGTGTCCATGAGATGGATCTCAGCAGTTTTGTGAATTTTAGCCAACCACAAGATCGTTTATTTGCGGGTCAAATAGATAAAAATAGCCGATTTGAATTGCGGGTGGAAACATTGGCGCAACAATACCGTTTACAACAATCTCCGGTATTGGGCTTAATGGGCGCGCGCGTTTCATTGCTACCGCATCAGCTTTATATTGCGCAGCAGGTGGCTATTCGCCATAACCCGCGTGTGCTGTTGGCTGATGAAGTGGGCTTGGGTAAGACGATTGAGGCGGGCTTGATTCTGCATCAGCTGTTATTAACTGGCCGAGCTAATCGTATTTTAATTGTGGTGCCCGATAGTTTAGTACATCAGTGGCTGGTTGAGATGTTACGACGGTTTAATTTGTCGCTGATAGTGATGGATTTGGATCGTTATCAAGGCTTACAAGAATCGGGGGAGTTAAATCCATTTGAAGCAGGGCAACAGATGGTGTGTAGCCTGTCATTATTGACAGAAAATGCAGCTATTTATGCCGATGCTTATGCGGCTGGCTGGGATGTGATGGTGGTGGATGAAGCGCACCATTTAAGCTGGACAGGGACACAAGTAAGTGATGCTTATACTACTATTGCAGGGCTGGCAGAACAGATCCCTAGCTTGCTTTTGCTAACGGCAACTCCAGAACAACTTGGGGTGGAAAGCCATTTTGCACGATTGAAACTATTAGATCCTGCTCGCTATCATGATTTTGCTGCATTTAAGGTACAAGAAGAAAATTATCAGGTGATTAGTGAGTTGGTGATGCAGTTGCAGGCTGACAATGCCGCTGAGCAGTTGCAGCAAGACAAAGCCTTGCAGCAAGCAATAACACAGTATTTAGGAAAAACAGCTCTATCGGATCTGCAAGCAGCCAGTGATTTTGATAAGGCAAGACAGGCTGCTATTCGTGGTTTATTAGATCAGCATGGTACGGGACGGATTGTATTTAGAAATACCCGTGCCTCGGTGGGTGGTTTTCCACAACGAAAATTCTTCCCTCATTCGCTGAAGACTCCAGAATGTTATCAAATTGATACGGAAATAGATACCCAGGAATTACTACAAGTAGATTCTATATTGGGTGAGAACTGGTTGGCAGTTGATCCGCGAGTTGACTGGTTGGTTGACTGGTTAAAATTAAATAATAACAAGGTGTTGCTGATTTGTTCTAAAGCTAATTCTGCACAAGATCTAGAAGCATATTTACGGCTTAAGATCGGTATTCGAACAGCATTGTTCCATGAGAATATAAGCTTGGTCAACCGTGACCGTGCAGCGGCTTATTTTGCTGAGGAGGAGGAGGGAGCACAGATCCTTGTGTGTTCTGAAATCGGCAGTGAAGGCCGTAACTTTCAATTTGCACACCAACTAGTTTTATTTGATTTGCCGCTAAATCCTGATTTATTGGAACAGCGTATTGGTCGTTTGGATCGCATTGGTCAGCAGCAGACGGTGGAAATTCATCTGCCTTATTATGAGATAAGTGCGCAGGATGTGTTGATGCAGTGGTATCACAATGGGATGAATGCTTTTGAGAAAGTGTTGCCAGTGGGTGGTAGCGTGTACCAACAGATGGAAAGTGCCTTGCAGTATTGTTTGCAGCATCCACAGGACGATCAGGCGCTAACTGATTTAATTGTTCAAACACAGGCTGAAACGGCTGCATTGATAACACAATTAGATCAAGGTCGACATCGCTTATTAGAACTGAATTCTTATCAACCCGATGTGGCCGCTGAGCTGGTGGCAGAGATCCAGCAGGATAATCAGATCTTAGCGGTGTCGCGTTATATGGGAAAAGTCTTCGATTTGTTGGGGGTGGAACAGCAAACACACAGTGTTGATAGCATTATTTTACATGCAGATACGGATATTCATCATGCCTTTCCTGAATTGCCAGAAGATGGGTTGACGGCTACTTACCGACGGAGTAAAGCCTTATCTCGTGAAGATATGGCATTTCTGACTTGGGAACATCCGATGGTACAAGGTGCGATTGAAACAATTTTGCATAGTGATTTTGGCAATAGCGCCTTTTGTACCTTGAAAACGGGTCAATTTTCAGCGGGGAGCTTGTTATTGGAAGCTATTTTTTGTTTAAGCTGCCCCGCACCGCGTAGCGCACAGATACAGCGTTATTTGCCGAATGGATATCTGCGTTTGGTGGTGGATGGCAGTGGTAATCGGTATGAAGAAGGATTGTCTGAGGCGACATTTAACCAGTTAGCAGGGCGGATCCCGATTAATACAGCACAAGATTTAGTGCGGCATGCACAAACACAAATAAATCAGTTAATCGATCAAGCTGAGCGGCAAGTAAAACCACAACAAACAGCATTTATTTCCCAAGCGATAAGCCAAATGAAAGGTCACTTACAAGCAGAGCATCAACGGTTGGAGAGTTTAGCAACCGTCAATCCGAGTATTCGTCCTGAAGAAGTTGAGGCTCTGGTGCAGGAGCAAGCTGATTTAGCGACCTATTTATCTGCGGCAAGCTTACAGCTTGATGCGGTGCGGGTGGCGATAGTGATTGATTAGTTTGGGTAGATTTATAGCAGGCATAGTTAACACGCTAGTTGCGTTATAATAAGAGAGTATATAGAGTAACTATTACATTACAATTACGCTATCCCAACCCCGTATGTCCACTAAAAATCTATATCTTGAATGAACACGAGTATAGTCGACATATAAACTAAGGATCTTAAATAAAGGAGAACGTGTGTTAATTCGGTTTTTATTACCTCTTATTATTTTGGCTGCTGCGGTGGCGGGTTATCTATACCTAGAACAAACGAAAACAGTGAAGCCGCCTGTTGAGCCAACAGAGAAGGCGTGGCAAGTGGGTGGCATGCCAGTGAAAATTGAGGCATTGTCGCCACAACTAAATTTATATGGGCGAGTAGAAACCCCGCAATATGCGACCCTGACTGCGGCATTGACAGCAGATGTGGTGACCGTATCTGTGCTGGAAGGCATATTGGTGGCAGCGGGTGATGTGCTGATTCAATTGGATGATCGTGATAGTAAGTTATTGATTAGCCAGCGGGATGCTGAATTAGCTGAGTTAAAAGCAAAAATACAATCAGAATATAAACGGCATACACGAGACAAGCAATTACTCAATTCTGAGCAGGAATTATTGCGTTATACCCAAGCATCAGTAACTAGAATGCAGACCTTAGTAGATAAAGGTTTAACCACCCGGGTGAATCTGGATACGGCTTTAGCTGATCAGGCACGACAGCACGTATCACTGCAAAGATTGAAATATGATATTTCAGAGCATGGCCCGCGGTTGGCACAAATTAAAGCACAACAATCACGCGCACAAGCATTATTAGAACAAGCTAACGTCGATGATTCACGCACCCGTATTACCGCACCATTTGCTGGGCGTATATCTAAACTGAATGTGGCAATGGGTGATCGGGTGCGAGGTGGAGATCCCTTATTATCACTTTATGCCTTGGATCAGCTTGAAGTACGGGCTCAAATTCCACAGCGTCATCTTGCGACAGTACAGACAGCACTAGCACAAGGTGAATCATTGCTTGCAACAGCGACGGTATCAGGCCAAGAGTATGCGTTTAAATTAGCACGATTATCAGGTGAAATGCAGATAGATAAAGGCGGTTTAGATGCTTTGTTTCGCCTGCAAGGAGATAATACGACGTTAACCTTAGGTGCATTTGTTGATTTACAATTACAGTTACCGGAACTGGATGACCTGGTATTAGCGCCTTTTAGCGCCTTATATGGTTTAAATCAGGTTTATAGAATTATTGACGGACGATTGCAGTCGATTGATGTGATCCGTGTGGGTGAGCGAGAATCTAATGTATTGTTACGCAGTTCAGAGCTGGTTGCGGGCGATATCTTATTAGTGACCCAATTGCCAAATGCAATAACAGGCTTGCGGGTTGAGGCCATCATTGAGTGAGTGAACCAGCGCAACAAAAAACTTATCTTATCAGTTTGTTTGCCCAACATCGGGTCGCTGCCAATTTATTGATGGTTATTATGCTGCTGGCGGGTACGATGTCATTGATGCGGATGAATACCCAGTTTTTCCCGACTTTTGCAGTAGATTTTGTAACGGTGAGAGTGGACTGGCGTGGTGCCAGTGCAGAAGATGTGGAAGATGCAATTAGTACACCCGTTGAGCAAGCTTTGCGTACCGTTGATTATGTAAAAAATTTAGATTCCACTTCTGCCTATGGACGCTCATATGTTGTATTAGAATTTGATGAAGGCACGGACATGGGGCAGGCGTTGGATCAGGTCAAAGAAAGAGTGACGCAGATGCGTAATTTACCTACTGATTCTGAAACCCCAGATATTAAATCAATCACAAATTATGAGCCGATCGCTAAATTATTGATTACGACCGACCACGAATTAGAAGAGCTACGCTACTTTGCGCACCGTGTTGAAGATGAATTATTAGCCCGCGGCATTTCAAGCATTCGGATCAGAGGCCTACCAGAAGAGGAAATTGCGATTCAGTTACGGCCAGCAGATTTAGCCTCATTAGGACTGGATTTAGCAGCCGTCGGGCAACAAGTGGCAAACTTTAGTCGTGATTTACCCGCGGGTGAAGTCGGTCAGCAAGGGAATGCGAGACAACTGCGTAGCCTAGAACAACGGCGTGATGAAAAATCATTTGCAAGCCTGCCAATCAAAACTGATCAGGCGGGTAATTTAGTATTGCTTGGTGATGTGGCGGATATCAGTCAACGTGCAAAAAAAAACCAAGTAACCGTTTTTTATGAGGGTAAACCAGCGGTTGAATTAGCGTTACAGCGCACGGAGAATAGTGATTCTTTAGAGGCAGCGAAAATATTGCAAACTTGGCTGGTTCAGCAAGAAGGCAACTTGCCTGCGGGGGTGTCGTTACACGTTTACGATGAAAAATGGGCCTTAATTAAGGGGCGGATAAATTTATTATTAAAAAATGGATTGGGTGGGTTACTGCTGGTTATTACCATTTTATTAATCTTTTTACATGGGCGGGTGGCATGGTGGGTGACCGTTGGGATCCCCGTTTCATTTATGGGTGCGCTGTCGGTGATGTATCTGGCGGGTGGCAGCATTAATATGTTGAGCCTATTTGGCCTAATTATCGCATTGGGGATTATTGTTGATGATGCGATTGTGGTGGGAGAAGATGGCCTGACACATTATCAGCAAGGTGAAAATGCCTTGCAGGCAGCAGAAGGGGGTGCGCGGCGGATGGTCGTACCTGTATTGGCGTCTTCATTGACAACGATTGCTTCTTTCCTACCCTTAATGATGGTGGGCGGTATTATGGGAAGCATCTTATTTGATATTCCTTTTGTCGTGATTTGTGTGATTATCGCATCATTGATTGAGAGTTTTTTGATTTTACCAGGTCATTTACGGCATGCTTTTCATAAGATGCACCATACAAAACCCGCCCGATTTCGCGCTCTCTTAGATGATGGGTTTAATTCTTTCCGTGACAAGCTATTTCGGCCTGTTGTCACGCTTGCAGTGTCATTTCGCTGGATAACGATAAGCCTTGCTTTGGCTAGCTTAATATTGGCAGTGGGACTGATAAAAGGGGAGCGGTTACCGTTTACCTTTTTCACCTCGCCTGAAGGTACTGAGATTACTGCCTCGGTACGTTTTTTGGCAGGCACGCCATCTACAACAGTGGCTAGTTTTTTAACCGAATTGAATACTAGCTTATTGGAAACTGAAAAGTATTTTTTAGAGAATAGCGAAGATGAAGACGATTTGATTGAAGTGGTAGTGACACGCTCAGGAAGTGTAAGAGAAGGTGATCAAAATAGTCGGGTAGGAGATGAGTTTGGTACGATTCAAGTAGAGTTAAGTTCTCCTGATGAACGTAGCGTTAGAAATAAAGCCTTTATCAAGGCATGGTTAGAACGGATTGAATTACCAGCAGGTTTGGATAGTCTGTCGATAGTAGAGCCAGGAGTAGGGCCACCTGGTAGAGATTTGGATATTAAATTAACGGGAGCATCTGCAGCAACGCTAAAACAAGCGGCAGAATCCGTGGCAGAGGCGTTAAAGCAATTTACAGGTGTGAGCGCGGTAGCCGATAATATGCCCTACGGACAAGAGCAGCTTATTTATCATTTAACGGGTCAGGCAAAAAGCTTGGGGCTGACTGTAAATAGTGTAGGCCAACAGCTTAGAGCCGCTTTTGATGGCCAGTTAGTGCAGATTTTTCAGCAGGGAGATGATGAGATTGAGGTTCGCGTTATGCTGCCTGATAAGGAGCGTAATACACAGGCAACACTAGCAGATATGTTGGTCAAACTACCGAATGGTAATCATGCACCATTAACCAATATAGTGACATTTGAAGCACAGCGTGGGTTTGATGTGTTACGACATTCAGAGGGGAAATTAGCTGTGCATATTGTGGGCACAGTGGATGCGGAAATTAACAATAATGATGTTGTAATTGATGATTTGAAACAGAATTGGGTGCCAAAGTGGGAAGCAAAATATGGCGTAACGGTGAAATTTGAGGGTAGAGCAGAAGAGCAAGGAGAAGCCATGGCTGATATGGAACAAGGAATTGTGATCGCCTTTATTCTAATTTATTTAGTATTAGCATGGGTGTTTGCTTCCTATGGCCTGCCCTTGGTGGTGATGGCGGTCATTCCCTTTGGTTTAGTGGGAGCACTGGTAGGACATTTTTTACTAGGGATAGATTTAACAATACTCTCACTGTTTGGTATATTTGGCCTGTCGGGCATTGTTGTAAATGATTCGATTATTTTGGTAACGTTCTTTAAGCAGTTACGCGAACAAGGGGTGGCAATGCAAGAAGCCATTATCCAAGCAGCATGTCAACGATTACGCGCTGTTTTGCTGACTTCTCTGACCACGATAGCTGGCTTAACTCCGCTATTATTTGAAACATCAGTACAAGCTAAATTCTTGATCCCGATGGCCGTGTCGATTTCATTTGGTTTAATGTTTGCGACGATTTTAGTATTGTTGCTGGTGCCAGCTTTATTATCGGTGCAGAGCAGTGTTGCCTCCTTTATTTCGAGTAAAGAATAAAACGGATTTTAGCTATTTTCATTCTGATGCTTAATAAGATGTACGATAAACTCAGCTAGTATGCGTGCTAATTGACAGTGGGATGAGAAAACACGCTATAATTCAATGATATTATCTGTGTTTAAGCATTGTTTTTAATGCAATTGGAGTAGGAAGCAATCCCATGCGGATCTATTTATCTTTTGTTTTATTATCGGCTAGTCTCTATGCGGCTGATTATGCTCGGTTTGAGTATGACAGCTCTTATTATCAAGCATGCGAAGTAGCTGCACTGGCAGTCCGTGATGGGGATATTATTAAGGTTGAACTCAAAGAGGAAGCGGGTCAGCCAGTGTATGAATTTGATATTCGCACACCAGATAATCGGGATTGGGATATAAGCTGTGAGGCACAAACAGCTAAGGTGATTGAGACTGAAGAAGAAGTGCCAAGCGCACAACACCCCCTATTTTTAAGTAAAAAACAGGTAAATGAAAAACAGGCGCGGGAGACCGCCTTGAATGCGTGGCCTGGCTATATTATTGAGATTGAATATGAAATAGAAGCGGATGGTGCGGCTTCTTATGAATTTGATATTCAGACCAATAAAGGGCCAGAAATGAAGGTAGAAGTGGATGCGACTTCTGGCCTGATTGTTGAGCAAAACGAGGAAATTTG
Organism: Proteobacteria bacterium UBA652; assembly: GCA_002299915.1. Classification (GTDB taxonomy): domain Bacteria; phylum Pseudomonadota; class Gammaproteobacteria; order Nitrosococcales; family Methylophagaceae; genus UBA652. The sequence goes on from DBOG01000075.1 coordinate 16,282, forward strand.
GCAAGAAGGTTATGAGTAAACTCTTCTACTTGGCCAGTTTTATATTGCTTAGATTCAACAACGAAGTGCAACGTTTTAAACACAGTTCATAAAAAGTAAGATGTGCAGTGTTGCACTTCGAACTTGAATGACCAAATAATTAGAGCGTTATGGGTCAC